>JAEWRS010000141.1 GCA_023398855.1 Bacillota bacterium | reverse complement strand
GCCAGCGGAGATTCTCCTGTGCCGGTTGGCTGATAGCTTTCCACCTCCGGAAGGGTGAGCGGAAGCTGGTCTTCCGGAACCGGGACATTGCCGCAATGAGGGCAGTGAACAATGGGAATCGGTTCTCCCCAGTAACGCTGTCTGGAAAATACCCAGTCCCGGAGTTTATAGTTTACGGTCTTCTTTCCCAATCCCCTCTTTTCGATCATGACAGGAGCTTCTTTTTTAAGAACAGAGGACTCCATTCCATTCCACTCACCGGAATTGATCATGGTTCCATTTGCCTCTGTATAAGCTTCGGACATGTTTTCGATTTCTTTTCCGTCCTTTGCGATGACCTGAACAATGGGGATATCAAACTTCTTTGCAAACTCAAAATCCCTGTCATCATGTGCTGGCACGCACATAATAGCGCCGGTCCCATAGTCGGCAAGTACATAATCCGAGAGCCAGATGGGGACTTTGGCACCGCTGAGAGGATTAACCGCATAGCTGCCGGTAAATACACCGGTTTTTTCTTTATCCTGAAGGCGGTCCACATTTGACTTCATAGATGCATCATAAATATATTGTTCCACTGCTTCCCTGTTCTCTGGGGCTGCAAGACCGGCGGAAAGAGCGTGCTCTGGAGCCAGCACCATAAAGGTGGCTCCATATAAGGTATCGGGTCTGGTGGTATAAACAGTAATTGTTTCCTCTTTTCCTTCCACCTTAAATCCAACCTCAGCTCCATAAGACTTCCCAATCCACTCCGTCTGCATCTTCTTGACCTTTTCCGGCCAGTCAAGCTTATCTAAATCATCTAACAGGCGGTCAGCATAAGCAGTGATTTTTAACATCCATTGTCTTAAATTCTTCTTTGTGACCCCGGTTCCGCAGCGCTCGCAGCAGCCGTTTACCACTACCTCGTTTGCAAGTCCTGTCTTGCAGGATGGACACCAGTTAATGGGGAATTCTTTCTCGTAAGCCAGGCCTTTTTTAAACATCTGGACAAAAATCCACTGAGTCCATTTATAAAATCCGGGATCAGTAGTGTTGACCTCCATATCCCAGTCATAGACAGCTGCAATCTCATTGATCTGGCGTTTGATATTCATGACGTTTTCTGCTGTGGATTTTGCCGGATGAACTCCCATCTTGATGGCATAGTTCTCTGCCGGCAGGCCAAAGGCATCCCAGCCCATTGGGTGAATCACGTAATGCCCCTTTAAAATCTGATAACGGCTCCACACATCGGAAATTACATAGCCTCTCCAATGGCCTACATGAAGGCCGCTTCCTGACGGATATGGGAACATATCCAGACAATAATATTTCTCTTTCTTTCCATCATCAACATTGATGGGGTTCTTTGCCCAGTTTTCACGCCACTTTTTTTCAATGGCTGTATGGTTGTATGATGCTGCCATAACAAAATTTCCTCCTTTTGCGAAAGGGATTTTCCCTGTTTTAATTGTCCGCAGATAAATTAATGATCTTTTGGGTAAATAAAAAATGCGCCCCAGGCCCTTATAAGGCCATAGAGACGCAGGATCTGCCGCGTGGTACCACTCTATTTCATACGGTGTACGTATGCTCTCACTGGATATGAAACTCATATCCGCCCGCTGTAACGGTCAGGACACCGGCAATGCCTACGCAGAAAGCACAGCTTCCTTCAGCACGCTACTCAAAGGCCAGTTCAGCGTCATCCCCATCCGGCTTTCACCACCCGCCGGCTCTCTGCATGCTTCAGACAGCTTACTACTCCAAATCAAAGTATTTTTGCTAACTACAAATGTAACATAATTGATGAAGTGTGTCAACCGCATTTTACGAAATCCCATATCCCACCGTATTTGTACCGGTTGGATATGGGAATGCCATTCATTCAATCCTGCAATCTGACAAAAGAAGCGGCAAAAGTTATGGCTGAAAGAAGGAAAAACAGGATCATTCCTAAATTTAAAAACAAGGTTTGAAAGGAACCTTTGCCCCAGGTCTCCATGAATCCCGGAAAAAACACCAGCTTTCGCTGGTTGATAAATAGCAAGATGATTCCTGCTACAGCAGCTCCAAGCACAAATATGGAGTAGCCCACCGCAAGCACCGGAGTGTCTGCCATATGAAGAGCTCCAATGGAACCGAAAAAATTGATTATCATGTGAAAAATTATGGTATAGCGAAGTTTCCCCGTCTGTATATACATATAGGCAAATACAAGACCAATACCAAAGGCATAGAAAAACTGGTAGAAATTCCCATGGCTCAAACCAAAGACAACACTGGATACCAGGATTGCCGCCTTATCTCCATACAGCCGGAGCCGGTCGATCACCACCTTGCGAAACAGAATCTCCTCGAAAACAGGGGCCATAACCACCATTGTAATAAAAATCGCCCAGGTATTTAAATCCTTAATCACTTCCTCAATGGGATTAATCATAGGCCTCCCCAAGAGGGCGCTGACAAGGCTCATGAGGGCCTGACCAATGAGATTCCCAAAAAGCAGGGCACTCATACAGATCAAAAAACCTGCGGCAAGCAATCCTGCCCCCGCTTTATTCCCCCTGGGTCTGCATATAACCGGCATATCCTTTACAATGAGATAGGCAATCATACCTCCTACAACGTAATTAGCCAGAGAAACAAACACCACATACCAGTTTCCAAAGTCTATTTCCATTCCAAACTGTGCCATGGCAAAAGCAATGACTCCCACCTCAAGCTGTATAACAATCGTCACAAGAAGGAATGCTCCATATCCGATCCCCACTCTTGAAAACGCTTTCCATGCATTTTTTCTGTCTTCCACTATGTTCCTACCTCCTGATAATTGATATCAGTCTATCACAAATCAGAAAAAACCGCAATTGTTACACGAAAAAGGCAGTCTGTACCAGATGAAAGCCAGTCGTTTTCTTGATCAGGCTACTTCCCTTACTAACCCTTCATCCTGGCACAATGTCCGTTAAAATAAGAAAACAGGCGGTTCATGGCAGGAGCAGAATCAATTAAGTTTTCCGGATGCCATTGAATCCCCATAATAAGCCCTTCCTCGTCCTCCAAAGCCTCGATCACTCCATCCGGTGCATAAGCAGAAGCCTTCAGTCCGTTGCCCAGCTTTTTCACTGCCTGATGGTGCATGGAGTTGGTTTCCAGTTTCCCTGCTCCCAGTACAGAAGCAAGCCTTGTTTCTTCTAAAACCTCCACGTGATGGGTCAGATAGCTTCTTTTCCGTTTCTGCAAATGCTGCAGGCTTTCTTTTTCCCGCATGGAAATATCCTGATAAAGGCTTCCCCCCATGAGAACATTTAAAAACTGATGCCCCTTGCATATCCCCAGCATGGGAATTCTCCGGGAAATGGCAAACTGCCCCGCCCGAAATAAAGCTTCATCAATCTCTGGCCGGATCTCTCCCAAAACCGGGAGAGGCTCCTCCCCATAATTCCATGGGTGAAGATCCTCTCCCCCGGGAAACAGCAGGCCATCGCAAAATCCCATTGCCTCTTCCGGCCCGGCCAGAATCCCGGTTGCGGGAATCACAACCGGAATACCTCCGTTTCTGAGTATTGCTTCCACGTAGTCGGAGTTGGCATAAACCCGTTCTATGCTGTTAAACAACCCCATTTCTGTCATAAGTGTATTGCCAATGATACCGATCACAGGTTTTTTCATGTCATCACCTCTTTTATGGTTTTACAGTAAATCCTGGCGGCAAATATGACGGATCGCAGAAAGATCCAGCCTCCGGATCACTTCAACTGCCAATTGAGAAGCAGCTTCTATATCCTCTTTTGCGCAGAAATTATAGTGAGTATGAATGTATCTGGAGGGAATACCAAGTACAAGTACCGGAACTGCTTTCCCTGTCACGCTGAGCTTTCCAGCATTTGTGCTTCCTCCCCTGCGGACTGCCTCCTGATATTTGATTCCCAGCTCCCGCGCTATTTCTATCGCATATTCCACAAAGACCGGATTGGAAATATAGCTCTTATCCATATGGCGTATCTGCACTCCACCCTTCATTTTCCCCTGAGTAACAGCTGCATCGTAAAAGAAATCATCCGAAGGAGAACCCTCAAAAACAATGGCCAGGTCCGGCTTTACCACCTGACTTGTGACAATCGCCCCCCTCATTCCCACTTCCTCCTGAGAAGCGAATGCTCCCGTTACATTTACAAAAAGATCCTTTCTGTAATCGTAAAGCCTGTTCATGGTCTCAATAATACAAGCACATCCGGCCCTGTTGTCAAACGCTTTGCCAAAGCAGATCCCATGGTCCTTGTCATAGGAAAAGGACACATCAGGAACCATTGGGTCGCCCACGGATATGCCGTATTCCTCTTCCACCTCTTTCCGGCTGCTGGCTCCTATGTCCACATAGATACCTTCTATATCAAGGCTCTGGGAACTGCGTTCCACCTCATTCATGAAATGTACGGGCTTTGAGGTAATAATGCCCTTTACAAGCCTTCCATCCCTGGTTTTTATCAGCACTGAATGGGCAGGGACATTGGTAAGATGGAACCCTCCCAGCATCATGATCCCCAGACAGCCGTTATTGTGTATGCATTGCACCATAAATCCGCATTCATCTAAATGGGCATCCAGTTGAATCACGGGCTTTCCTGAGTCCTCGCCAGGCATGCGGGCATACAAATTATTCATCGCATCGTTTTCTACTTTATATCTTCCTAAATACCCTGCCGCAGTCCGCACCACATCTTCTTCAAAACCGCTCGGGCCAAAGGCATTTGACAATCTGCCTAACATTTCCATATCCATAATTACTTTCTCCTCTTAACTCTGTTATCATTTTTTAAATTTTATCATTATATAAATGGCAGTAAACGTAATGATCCTCATCTGCCTGATAC
>JAEWRS010000091.1 GCA_023398855.1 Bacillota bacterium | reverse complement strand
GCATCAGATAGTCTTTTATGTAAGCAATATCCGTTCGCAGCAAAACTTTGGCGTTGCCATAGTTAATGCTGTAGCGCATCAGATTCGCAAAAGACACCACCATCACAGAAGCCTGTTTCGGGTCAATTACAATTTCATATTTTAAGGTTTCCATCACATTAAAAACAAAGTGCGGATTAAATTGCTCCTCAAGCTGCTTTACCTCCATAATGCGCTTTCTTTCCATCAGCTCATTATTGTGCTGCAACAATTGCTGAAGCTGTATCATCATTTGGTTGAACTCATCATAGAGAATCTGAAATTCATCAAAGGTAATGGAATTAATTCGATAACTGATATTTCCATCCCGGCACTGTTTTACAGCGTAGAGCAGTGAATCAATAAAACGTGAATTATTTTGGGCAACCTTGCGTGAAAAGACAAAAATGAGGAGCACCATTAAAACAATCAGGCAGCATAGGAAAAATAAACAAAACCCAAAGATTTGATTTTGAGCCCACACAGACGTTAAGGTAATTACCTTTATTGCGCTTTTCGGAAGCAGCGTAGATGTTCCGTAATACAGTTTATTATCGATACAAACATTGCCGTTTGCCTGCCAGTCCAGCCTGCACTTCCCCATGCTGTTCAGGACAGAGTTGCTGGTATAGTAAAATGCATTGTCAAACCGATCCGTCAGAGCAATGATATCAACTTCATTCCTGCGCATCAGCTTATCTAATCCGTCTACTGTCAGATCAAAGCAAAGATAGCCTATGATTCTGCCATGATCCATCACAGCCTTACAAAAAAGATACGCTGTTTTCTGGCCATTGTCATATTGTATTCCGCTGACTGCACTGTAAACCCGCCCCGGTGAATTTGCCGCCCAGCCGATCGCCTCCTTCATCTTGCTGCTCTCTCTGCAAATCAACTGGTTAGGCTGATAGAGGTTTGAAACAGTAAGATTGCCTTTGGTATCAAACAAGGTAAAAATCGGCTTGATTTGTTGTTTGCCAACAAATTCATAAAGCTGTCTGTAAGCATTCGTAGTATTTCCCTTTCTTAAAACAGCATCTTTGACAGGTGCGGAACCCGCCATTTCATTGATTTGAGAGTTATAGTAATCATACAATTGATTCATAAAGGTACCTACGGATGCATTGCAGTCCTGATTATTATTGACGGTGGTATAGCGGAGATTCAATATCATAAATGCAAGAAACAGCACGAACATGGTAGAGACTAAAAGCAGGGCATAGTGGATATAGGAACGCTTTAAATAATTACTGAATTTACCCGGCTTCTCCACCAAACACACCTCCATATCAACAGATAAAGTATAGCACAAAGCAAGGCTTCGTAAAAGGAGCCTTGCTTATTGCTTGCCATAGGGTCAGACACTCACATCCCGGCTGCCCGACAGCTTAAAGAAGATCAGCAATGAAATAATGGAAGTCAACGTAAGTACAGTGGAATAGGCCGCCGCGTTCCCAAAATTTCCGCGCACGACCGCGGTATAGATTGCGACCGTAAGTGTTTGTGTATTGTTGCCATACAAAATAATGGAAGAGCTCAATTCACTGATCGCGGTAATCCAGCTCATTATCGCCCCGGAAAGGACACCCGGCAGCATCATGGGAACCGTTACCTTAAGAAAGGATTGCATTTCGGAAGAACCCAGACTGATGGCGGCTTCTTCCACGCTAGGACTGATTTGCCCCAGAATAGCCGTGCTGGACCGGATGGTATAGGGCATACGCCGGATTGCAAAGGATATCACCATGATAATGGCCGTTCCGCTTAACAGCAGCGGGCGGTTGCTGAAGGCAAACAGAAAAGAAATACCAAGAACGGACCCTGGAATGATGTAGGGGAACATGGATACAGTATCCAGAATAGCTGTCATGGCATTCTTTTTCCTGATTGTTAAATAGGAAATCAAAATGCCTAGCACAATGATGATGGCGATTGCACCAAGCCCAAACAGATAGGTGTTCCATATAGCGGAACTTTGCCCGTTTTGAAAGATAGATTGATAGCTTTGAAATGAGAATCCGCCGGTGAAGACCTGCCCGCCGTTATTTTTCAGGAAAGAGGTGTAGATAACAACCAGTTGCGGAAGAATGGCAAAAAAAACAATCAAATACACGACGGCGTGAATCAGGATATTCTTCAGCCCGTGGGCACGCTGTGCTTCCATTGGTTTCAACGCCGACATAGAATAGACGTTGTGCGAAGAAATCATCTTTTGAAGAAGAAATATCAGCGTGGTTACCACAATAACAATGACGCTGAGCGCTGCCGCAAAACCATCGTCGCCGCCCACCTCGCTGATAAACTGATTATAAATCAATACAGGGATTGTCTTGTAGCCTTCACCGATCAGCATAGGTGTGCCGAAATCTGCAAAGACACGCATGAAAACCAGTAATCCGCTCGCAAGAATGGTTGGCATGATCAATGGAGTGATCACCTTAATGATACGGTTTATTCCGGTACAGCCCAGGCTTTCCGCCGCCTCATTCAGTGAATTATCCAGATTTTTCAAAGCGCCGGATATGTAAATATAGATCAGCGGAAATGACTGAAGCGTAAATACCAGAACAATTCCGGCAAAACCGTAAATTCCGTTAAATTTAATATGAAAAATCATATTGAGGAATTTTGTAATAGAACCCTGTCTGCCAAGCAGCTGAATCCACGCATATGCGCCGATGAACGGAGGGGAAAGATAGGAAATAATAATCGCAATTTCCAAAATTCCGCGACCTGCGATTTTTGTGCTGCGCATAAAGTATGCGATGGGCAGACCCAGCAAAACCGCCAAGGCGGTCGCGCATACGGTAACTTTAAAGCTGTTCAGTAAGGTACTCCAATAGTATTTTTGTGTGAAAAATTTTTCAAAGTATTCCAGCGAAAAGCCGCCGCCGGAGGGGCTGATAATACTTTTGTACAGTACAAGGA
>JAEWRS010000033.1 GCA_023398855.1 Bacillota bacterium | reverse complement strand
TCCAGCGGGCTTGGTGGAAGTCTGAGTGTCAGAAGAATCCAGTCCCTCTGTGGATTCGGAGAAGGTTTTAGCCTGTGGTGCCGTGTCTGCCCCGGCTTCCAGTGCCTTGTTCTGGAATAAGGCATCATTTACTTCCAGAAAGGTGCAGCCAACAACACGGTCATTATAACGGTAATTTATCTTTGCAATGGCATTTGGCGGATCCCCGGATGAAATATCATAGCTTAGCTCTGGTGTTGCATCGGAAAAATTAGCTGCTTTAGGCAGAATGATCCGGCTGTCAGGATCCAGGGTCAGAGCCTCCGGCTTTGTAATGGACAACCCGCTGAAATTTAAGTCACTGGTAATGGAACTATAGGTTTTTTCATAATCCGCAGCTTTTAATGAAACAAAATTTTCAAAACCAAAGTCCAGAAGATTTTTGGTATCAGACCAGTACTGGGGTGTGGACCCCTTTAAGATGATGGTAATCAGTTTTAACCCTTTTTTTTCCGCACAGGTTATGAGGGTGTTTCCAGCCAGAGTCGTGTAGCCGGTTTTGCCTCCGATAACGCCTGGATAGTAAAATGGAGTGCTTTTTCGAATCATCTTGTGGCCAGGATAGATAGAAAGACCATCTTTGTTAATGGAATTAGGCGGAAGCTTATAGTAGGTTGTGGAGTCGATCTCCGCAAAAACAGGATTGCGAAATGCAGCCCTTGCAATGAGGGCCATGTCGTAAGGAGAAGTATAATGCTCGGGATTATTTAGTCCGCTGGGATTTGCAAAATGAGTATTTGTACACCCCAGTTCCTTTGCCCGGGCATTCATCATTTCGGCAAAGGCTTCCGTGCTTCCTGCCACGTGCTCAGCAAGAGCATTGGCTGATTCATTGGCTGATTTAAGCAGCAGGGCGTACAGACAGTCCCTCACAGTCAGCTTGTCCCCCTCATTGATTCCGGCATTGCTGCTTCCGGATTCCACATTAAATACAGCGTTATGGGAAAAGGTTACGATTTCATCCAGATTGCATTTTTCGATAACAATCAGTCCGGTCATAACCTTGGTAATGCTGGCCGGAAAATATTCATTGTGTATATTCTGGCCCCAAAGGACGGTCCCTGTATCTGCATCCATCAAAATAGCTCCCTGGGCCTGAACAGAAAGGTTGGAAGGCCAATCTGCGGCTGCGAGAGAAATTCTTGAAAAAGAAGTGATAAAAAAAAGCAGGCACAGAGAAAATGTAGTAATCTTCTTCGTAAAATGAGTCATATTGAGTTTTCTCTCCATAGGCTTTGATTCGGTTTCAGGTATTATTTCAATTTACAGTATAGGTTATTTACTGTAACAAGTAAAGTTTATTTGTAATTTTCCCCCATTTGGGTACCGCTGAATCAAGGCTTAGAGATTGTTGCTTTTTTTCCTGCCATCAGAATCATGCAGGCAGAGAAAATCAGCAGGATGGAGAAAAGGTAGATGAAGCCGATAAGAAAGACCGTGTCCCGAAAAAAGCCTTCCGGAACGATATTAATGAGCATATCAGTGGAAGGATCCAGCATCCACAAATCGTTTTTAAAGAAAATATGGTGGAAGAGAATAAAATATCTTGTAAAATTTGTTGAGATAATGGAGGCTATGACGGCGGCCAGGAAAAAAAATATTCCGGTCCCGGCACAAACCGCCCTGGGAAAGGTGGTCTTAAAGCTGGTTTTTAGTAAAATAAGGAGGATCAGGCATAAGGCCATGACCATGAGGCAGCCTCTTCGTATGGACAGGGCACCTAAAAATAATCCACGGACATCTTCCATATGGGCAATCTCCCTGGCACTAAAAAACTCACGTTCCATTCCTCCCATGGTGGTTTCCACGTGAAGGTCATCCCTGTTTCCTCTCAGATAGGACATCATTTCACCTGTAACATCAAGAAGATCTTCCATTGTCATGGAAACCGACTGAGTCACATTGTATTTGGTATATTCTTTCTCAAAGTATCCCGGAACCCAGTAAACTGCCGCCTCCACGGAGGTGAATAAAAGTACGGTCATCAGGCAGAAGGAAAAAATAATTCCAGCAGTGTATTGCAGTAAACGGTTCATATTGGCCCTCCATAAGGTATTTAATGTTTGGTTGCAGTAGGTAAATTCCAGCAAAAGTGAGTAGCTAAAAGGCGGATCAAAATCACAGAGCAGGCGCCGATCAGCATAGCAATACTGCCGTTCATGCAGGTCATAAGTGTTGCGTAAAGAACCGCCCCTGCAATAGAAGCACTGGCATATATATGTTTTCTTAGTACGTAAGGGGTTTGCCCGGCCATAATGTCCCGCAGAATGCCGCCTCCCACTCCTGTGATAACTCCTAAGAAGATGATGAGAAAATGGTAATCTCCGTAGCCGGACAGCACCGCAGTATCGATCCCCACTACTGTAAAGGCTCCAAGCCCGATGGCATCGAATATGTTCATGACCTTTTCGTAGGTTTCTATGGAACGGCTTGCCAGGATATTCTGATTCAGCCTTACAATGATAAATAAAAGCATAACCGTTATAAAGGCCAGCAATACATAGATGGGGTCTTTAAAAAGGGCAGGAGGTACATTTCCTATAATTATATCTCTTAACATACCGCCTCCCACTGCGGTGGTAACGCCAAGAACAATAACGCCCAGCAGATCCAGCTGTTTTTTAATGGCAACCATGGCTCCGGATGAAGCAAAGGCGATGGTTCCGATCGCTTCTATAAAGAAAAACAGGGAAAGTTCAATTTTCATGGATAACCTCCGGTTTATTCCTCTAAGGGAAATTAAGGCAAGTATAAGATTTGGCGGGAAATTTGTCAATATATGAGGGAGCAGGAAACACCGGGATTAACATAATGCTTAAAAATATACTTGCATTTTTAAGTAAAATTATATATTATATTGAAAAGTTCTAACATACATGATTGGAGACTTTCGTATAACAGGAAAGGAGATGACACAGGCTTATAAAAACAATGGGAGGAGAGAGTGGAACTCGATGACCTGATTTCAGAAAGAGGTGTTGCATGATGAACCAGAAAGAATTTTTGAAAAATGTG
>JAEWRS010000016.1 GCA_023398855.1 Bacillota bacterium | reverse complement strand
GTGCCATACACTCCTGCTTCTTTTCAAATGGAATTTGCCCTCTGAATCTCACCCACGCATGGTCGTTAACCTGCTTTACCCCTTCGTATGATAAAATCTCAAGATACTCCATCGGATGAATTACAATTTTTTCTTCTCTCATAAGTCTCTCCTTTTTACTATAGGACTCTATGTTTATACTGGCTGTATCTTTACAATATGTTTTTTTACTTCTATTGTCTTGCTATTCTTTTTTAGACAATACCACCTCTTTTAATTCAATCCCTGTTGCTTCGCGCCGCAGAAGACTTTCTGCAAAGTCCATGGATATAATAGTATGTCTTGTCAAAGAATCATTAATCCAGAAGATATTCTTGTTAAGGGAGAGCGTCTGTTTCTCCTCCGTCAACTTACTGATAAGCCTTCCGTCTTCAAATTCTTTGTAATGAATCTGTATCCGATTGGTTTCATCAAACACTGGCAAGTAATATTTCATGGAACTACCACTGTTTGAATCCAGCAAAATCATCTCTCGACAAAAACAAACATCACCATACATTTTAACCAAGTCCTTTACCGTCTGTGATATAAGCACAAAAGGAACCAGAATGAAATCTGTGAAAACTTGTTTCTCAGTCATATCAACTACAAATAACTGCTGTTCCGGCAATTGATAAAATGTGTCTACCTTTATATCTCTAACGTCAAATCTCCCATACCAGTTCTTTAAATTGGGAGTGGTTTTAAATTTTGGTTTTTTCACTATTTCAAAGTATTTCATACGCTCTCCCGGTCATAAGGTTCAGTCAGAAACAGCAATCACATCAACATAATCCATTTTCCCATCTGTTCCTGAGCTTGTCCATTATTGCTATGACTTTTTCTATTTGCCAAGATTCTTAAAAGGCCCTGATATCTATCATCATTTTCTTTTAATCCCATATATTTCTTGCTTTTCGACTTCAAATACTGCACAATTGATTTTTTGCTTGCTTTTCCATAAGCAGCCAACGTATTTGTACAAAATGCAATCTCATAGGAATCTGTTAACTCATGAGAATAGAGGGAAAAAGCATCCCAGGATTTCTTCCTTTAAATTTTTTCAGATACATGAGTTCATCCTAAATTGTAAATGACTACATATTTCTGCAATGAGATATATGTAGTCATTCTTTACTCACTATTATTTAATGTACGTACCGAACTATTTTAGCTTTTCCGTATCAGGACTATGTATATCCGCTATTACTATGAAAGAGAGGGAGGCATCCTTTTACAGTAATTAATCTCTTGTTAATACCTCATTTCTCTGACCGGATAATACTGCCTTCATTTTATCAGTAAGAGCAAGAATTCCTTTAAACACCTGAATGCCTCTTTTTATACTTGATAGTAACAATCAATTTCCCCCTCCTATATTATTTATAATATACAGCAATTCTAGTACTTTTTTTCTTTGATGTAATAAATAACGGTTTATATGTAACTTTTAGATGACACGTTCCTGAAAAAAAGACAAAGTGAGGTCTATCATCAAAACTATCTGTATAACCACTGCTACTATATCGGCATAAAAAGAGATATTTTATGGCTTCATGAATCCCTTCTTTTTGTTCCTTTTCCTGCTCTTTGATGAGAACATGAAGTTGCTGACACATTACTTGCTCTAAATACTGTCGCTGCTCTTTCATATCCCTTTTCTTTCGTTCCATTGGCTCATCCCAAAATTCTCTGATACATGCCTCCAGCTCTTTTAACCGCTCCACATGTTTTCTCCCGTATCACTAATTTTTCTATAGGATCTCTTCGCAGGCGACTTCCTCCACTGTTAAATGGTAAGCGCACAACCAGGTACCTTACATGATCGTTGTCGTCCATGAGAAAATAACTCCAAATATCAAGTTAGAATTTTTCAACTTGAGCTCGGAATGGAGTTTTAGGGATCACTTATGCAAAAAGAACGAACCCTTATAGCTCACGCTAATCGTATATGCGATAGTATATCCATGGTGCCATTCAGCCGTATCACAAATACTTTTTTCCTGTTAATACTCCGAAAAGCACTGTCAATACGCTCTTACAGACTCAATTCATATTTGCTAAACTATGGATATTAAAAGGAGAGTATAGAAATGAAGAAAGGATTAATAAATGTGATCTGCTTTGCAATGACATTATTCATGGTAGTTGGTATTTTTAATTGTGTACCAATCAATACCGTCAGTGCAAAGGAAACAACCACACAAAAAAGGATTCTTATGGTGATTGCACCAAAGGATTTCGAAGACTGTGAAGTTGTTGAACCAATGGCTATTTTAAAGGCAAACGATGCTAAGATAACAATTGCCAGTACAACAACCGATACCGCGATTGGCATTAATGGATTGAAAATAACACCCGATATCGCAATTAGCAGTGCAAAGGTTGAGGATTACGATGCCATCGTTATACCAGGAGGAACTGGTGTTATAAGTAGTTTGTGGGATAACGAAACACTGAGAACGCTGATTCAGCAATTCAATTCCCAAAACAAAATAGTGGCTGCTATGTGTGCAGCTCCCCCAGCTCTCGCAAAGGCCGGAATTTTAAAGAATAAAACCGTCACCATGTTCCCCTGGGATGATGGAATAAAGGAACTTACTACAAGAGGTGCCATATATGTGAATGAAGAGACCGTTACAGATGGAAATATTGTAACAGGCAAAGATCCAGCAGCATCAAAAAGCTTTGGACTGGCAATATGTAACGCCTTGAAAATCAGAAAATTCTCAAAAAATATACTTATGGTGGTTGCCCCAAAGGATTTTGAGGATGTAGAGCTCTTCTCTCCAAAAACATTACTGGAAATAAATGGAGCTAATGTAACGGTAGCAAGTACTACATCAAAAGCCCTTGGGTTAAATGGATCAACCTATACCGCTGATATTATGATATCCAATGCAAAAGCAAAGGATTATGATGCGATTGTTATCGTAGGTGGTACTGGAGTTATCAGTAGTCTGTGGGATGATATAGATCTCAGGAACCTATTAAAGGATGCCGATAAAGAAAAAAAGCTTATCGGAGCCATATGTGCAGCACCCCCTGTTTTAGCAAGAGCCGGTATACTCAAGAATAAAAAAGCAACCATGTTCCCCTGGAGTGACGGCATTAAGGAATTGTCCAACAATGGTGCTCAATATGTCGATAAAGAGGTAGTTGT
>JAEWRS010000518.1 GCA_023398855.1 Bacillota bacterium | reverse complement strand
GTATAGCCCTGGGCATTGAGCATGCAGCCTTCCTTTTTTCCTCCTGCCCCTGAAATACCCACCGTATCCTTTATGAGCATCACCGCTTCTGCCGCCAGAGTCCCTCCTGAATAATAGCCCTTTATGGTTTTGCGCTCTTCCTTTTTAAATCCTTCCTCAACCTCTGGCTTCCATGTATCCTGGACAATCTCCTCTTTTCTCACTAAGGAAACCGCGATCCTGGCCGCTTCATCCAGGGTGTAGGCATGGTAGAAGTTTTCCTCGTGTATCTCCGGCTTTTCCCCAAGGAATAAGGTGACCACAGGCTTTTCATAATCCCATAGCCTTTTTACGATCATATCCCTCACTTCCTTTGCCGGGGGTTTAGACAAAATGACAACCACCTCTACTTCCGGATCCTTTTCCATGGCATCAATGGCATCCAGCATGGTGATTCCCCCCACCTCTGCCGATAAATCCCTGCCGCCTGTTCCGATGGCATTTGCCACGCCTTCCCCCAGGTGGTCAATGATAGCCGTAACTTCCTGAATCCCAGTGCCGGAGGCGCCGATGACCCCGATCTTTCCCGGCCTCACATGGTTGGTAAAAGCGATGGGCACTCCTTTGATAATGCCTGTACCGCAGTCTGGTCCCATGACCAGAAGACCTTTTTCATGAGCCTTTTGTTTTAAAGCTATTTCATCCTTTTTTGATACGTTGTCACTGAAAATAAATACATTCAGATTTTCATCAAGCGCCCTGTCAGCCTCTGCCGCCGCATACATGCCAGGTATGGACAGAACTGCCAGATTGGCATCCGGCAATCTTCTTAATGCCTGTTCCCAGGTGGTCACTGTTTGGTTTTCTGCATTCCCAGAAGTATTTTCAGACTGGTTATTGAGAAATTCTTCCGCTTCCTTTAACACCTGTTCAACAAGTACCTCTGCCTCCACGTCCACCACAATGGCCATATCATTGGACTGGGCTTCCGTTAATTTTGGAGTTTCTAAGCCGCTGGCCTTAAATAAGTCCTTGTTGGCAGGTGTTGCCATCATAATGGAAACTTTATGTATTCCTTCCATGGCGGATATCTTATTGGTCAGCAACATAAGAACCACGGAATCCTGATAACTTCCTTTGCGAATTATCGTTTTAATCATGTTACCACTCTCCTTTTAACCTCTTATTCAGCAAATTTATTCTTGTGGTCATAGCGGTTATAATGAATATCTTCGCTGATGAGATATTCATAGATATCGTCCACAATTTCTATGCCATTCCTGTCATAGTCTGCCTTTCTCAAAAGTCCCCGTTCTCCCGGATAGGATACCTTGTCAAAGCCTTCCGCCGGTTTGATGGCAGCCAGCTCCTCCATGGTGGCAGTTATGTTTTCCTTAAAGCTCTCAAGACCCACAAATTTATCCGGATCCAGCACAATGTGAAGCTGCCCCAAATCCCTGCCCTTTGATAAATCCTCGTACATGCTGGTCACATGCTTTCCAAAGGGAAGGCCCAAAAGAATACCTGAAAGCATGTCAACCATCATCATGAGTCCGTAACCTTTTGCACCTGCAATGGGAACAAGGGCATTTACCAAAGTGGAATCAGTGGTTGGATTTCCATTGACATCCACTGCCCAGGTGCTTGGAATAGGCTCCTTTTTTGAACGGGCATACAGCACCTTTCCCCAGGCCTGCACGGTTGTTGCCATATCAAATATGATATTTCTGCCGTCAGCCCCCGGCGCTCCGAAGGCGATTGGATTTGTTCCATAGTAAGGTTCCGATCCACCGTAGGGGACTGCCATTGGATCTGACTGGCACATGGAAATGGAAACCAAGTCTTCCTTTGCTGCCATTTCCACATAATATCCAAGGCTGCCGCTGTGGGAAATGTGCTTGGCTCCCACCACTGCAACTCCCGTTTCCTTTGCCATCTTAATTGCCTCTTTCATAGAAAGCACAGCCGCTGCATAGCCTGAACCATTGTCCCCATGGAATATCCCGCTTGCCGGGCCTGTTCTTTCAAACTTAAATTCCGGATGAACGGTAATACCGCCCTTTGCAATTCTTTCGGAATAATACTCTACCCTGACAGCTCCATGGGAATGGATGCCCCTTGCATCAGACCATGTGAGGATATCTGCGGTAATGTCCCCGTGTTCCTTTGTAAGCCCCGCTTTTTGAAGCTTATTACTGATCAGTTCATGTAATTGTCCTTCTGTTAATCTCATGAGATATCCCAACCTTTCTACATTTATATCATCTTCTGACTTTTCAGGGATTTTATATGCTGTCTCATAGTTCTGCATCCCTGTTGCAGTCTTTTGAATACACATAGGCAAATTCTTCATTCCGCCCTACTCCGTAGGCCGCCTGTAAGCTGTAAGCCCCCATAAACAAATAGTCACCCTTTTTCACGGGAATCCAGTGATTGTCCAGATTATACATTCCTTCGCCGGAATAGATGTAGGCACCATGTTCCTGGAAATGGGTTTCAATATAACCGTGACAGGCCCCGGGCTTAAAGCTTAAAATATGGAAATTCATATCAAATCCAATGTCAGAGGCTGATGGCAGGAAATCCTTGACCCCCACATCCTCCATTCCTTCATAAGGAGTAAAGGGCACATCCCCGATATTTCCGCTGACAGTATAAGCCTCATAGCCCTCAACCCTGTTATAGCGTCTCTTGTATAAAAATGCTTTTGCAGGAACATTTCCCACATTTTCAAAGCACATTCGATTGCCTTCCGGAGAATAAATGTATCCCCCTTTTGTCAGTTCCTCTTCCTTATCTTCATTTTTCACCTTTACCCTGCCTTCCAGGATGAAGAGGAATACCTCAATTCCATCTCCTCCAAATCCCGCTAAATGGCCTCCGCCCTGCTCCATTGTCACCAGATAATCTACAAAGGAAGCTCCCATCTTAGGGGAAGCTAAAATGGTCACAGCACATTTTTCAAATCCCGGTATCACATTTTTTACCAGTCCATCCGGTTCAATTAATGCAAAATTACCTCTCTTTACAATGGAACGGCTTGATAAAATATCATTCCGGTATCCTGTTATTTGATTGATATAGCTCATGTTTAATTCTCCTTTATCCTGTAATTATTTTGCCTTGCCAAAAAATGTCCTTGCATTAAATATCAGGAATAGTATGGTTCCCAAAATAAGAAGCAATGCTCCGATGTAAAATCCTGCGGTACCTGATCCTGTTTTATCTATAATGAATCCTGTTACCGCGGGTGCGATAATGGATGAGGACATTCCGAAAAAGTTAAACAATCCCAGGGTGGTTGCCATATTCTTTTTGTTAGCTCTGTCTGATACATAGGAGATCAGAACCGGATCAACAGCCATTTTACCCAGGAACCCATAAAGCAGCAAAATAACGGTTAAGGATAAGGCATTTGGCATTGACATGGATAAGGCCACCAGCACAAAGGCGGACAATTCCAGGCCAATGATGATCAGGGCCTTTTTCCCTCTGAACTTATCGGATAGGCCTGCAAAAAACAGTGCTCCCGGTACTGCTGTAACAGATATCATGGAAACTACCAGTCCAATCATTCCGCCGTTGATCCCTCTTTCTGACTCCAGGAATTTAGGAAGCCAGGTCACAATGAGATAATAGGCGTAGCAGGTGGAAAAATACAGGATGTAGCAGGAAATCATGTTAAGGGAAAGTAAGGAAGCCTTTTTCTCTGTTCCGGAATCCACTTCCTCTGCCTTTTTGCTGTCTGCTCTTTGAACTGCAGGGTGTCTTCCTCTGTCCTTGATTGCAATGGCAAACCAGACGACCAAAAGCACGATTAAGCTGGCTGAGATGGTCACCATTATCTGCCAGGGCAGATGCAATGTCTTAACAATAAAGCTGGAACCTGTCATTCCAAGGATCAGTCCCAGGGCAGAACCGCTATTGACAATGGCCGTGGAAATGCCCTTTTTCTCAGGCGGCACGTGCTCTGCCGTTAAGGAAAAAGCGGCTCCATAATAGGTTCCGCAGCCAATACCGGCGCAAACGCTTCCTATGTAAATTGTGTTAAGAGACTTTGACATGGCAATGCTGAAGGCTCCTAATGCAAAGAGGATAAATCCCGGTATAAGAACCTTTTTCTGTCCGAATCTGTCAACTAAGAACCCAGATGGTATCTGTAACGACGTGTATCCAAAGAAATAACAGCTAGCAATGAGCCCCATAGCCGTATTGGAATGCGGTCCCACTGTCCCCTGGATCTCTGTATAAATAGGTGACAGCATGGAACGGTAGATCCATATGACCACCCAGCCCAAGCAGAAAGTAAATACGATTGTTTTCCAATAATTCTTTGGCAATTGTTTTGTTAAACTTTGATCTCCCATAATGCTCCTCACTTTTCCTATTGATATGATAATTCATATAGAGATGACTTTAAAGCTTCAATTCCCTGTTTCAAGTCCTGCAGCTCCGTCCGTTCCGCCGGATTATGGCTGATCCCTTTTATGCTTGGGACAAAGAGCATTCCGGCAGGTATTCTTGGAGCTATAATCTGTGAATCATGGCCAGCGCCGCTGTGCATCATCTGGTAATTCAGCCCTTTTTCCCTGCAGACCTTCTCAATGAGCCGGATCATTTCATCATTCATGGGAACAGGCTGTTCATCCATCCATAAGTCAATATTTATTTCTACCCCATGCTTTTCTGCGATCAGCTTCATATTCTCTTCCAGCCCGGTCGTAATGCTTATTAAAAGTGCCTGATCCGTATGCCGGCAGTCCATGGTAAACAGAGCTTCCCCGGGAACCACATTCACCGTATTTGGTTTGACTTCCACTTTTCCAAAGGTCAATACCAGCGGATCCCCTATTGCTCTTGCTTTATTTAAGGAATCCCATACGATCTCGGAAAATACCTGGATTACATCTTTCCGGTATTTCATGAGTGTGGTACCGGCATGATTGGCCTCACCCTTTAAGGTGATGTTATATCTTCTCTGCCCTACGATGCCGGTG
>JAEWRS010000468.1 GCA_023398855.1 Bacillota bacterium | reverse complement strand
GGTGAGGCTTATGTTTGATAAGATTTTAATTGCAAACCGCGGAGAGATTGCGGTGCGTATCATAAGAGCCTGCAGGGAGATGGGGATCAAAACAGTTGCCGTTTATTCGGAAGCTGACCGGGAAAGCCTACACACCTTATTGGCTGACGAGGCGATCTGCATTGGCCCGGCTTCTTCGACACAAAGTTACTTAAACATGGAGAGGATTATAACGGCTACCGTGGCCATGAAGGCGGATGCCATTCATCCTGGATTTGGTTTCCTTTCAGAAAATGCAAGGTTTGCAGAGCTTTGTGAAAAATGCAACATTACCTTTATCGGTCCTTCTGCAGGAATCATCGGAAAGATGGGGAATAAATCCGAAGCCAGAAAGACCATGATGGAAGCAGGTGTTCCTGTGATTCCCGGAGGAAAGGAAGCGGTCCGCCATGTTAAAGAGGCAAAGTCCATGGCGGAAAGGACCGGTTTTCCCGTAATGATTAAGGCATCTTCAGGAGGCGGCGGAAAGGGCATGAGAATATCCAGAAGTTCAGAGGATTTCGAGGCCAATTTTAAGAATGCCCAGATGGAATCAGTAAAGGGATTTTGTGACGATACCATGTATATTGAAAAGTATATTGAAAAGCCCAGGCACATAGAATTTCAGATCATGGCAGATAGGTTTGGAAATGTGGTGCATTTGGGAGAGCGTGACTGTTCGATTCAAAGGCGCCACCAGAAGGTCCTGGAGGAATCCCCCTCAGCTGCTATTTCTCAGGAGCTGAGAGACAGTATGGGGGAGATCGCCGTCCGCGCGGCAAAGGCCGTTGGATATGAGAATGCGGGAACCATTGAATTCCTTCTTGATAACCATAAGAATTTTTATTTTATGGAAATGAACACACGTATTCAGGTAGAGCATCCGGTGACGGAAATGGTGACCGGCTTAGATCTGATCAAGGAACAAATCCGGATTGCGGCGGGAGAGCCTTTGAGCATAAGCCAGAAGGATGTGATGATCAAAGGCCACGCCATTGAATGCAGGATCAATGCGGAAAATCCCGGTAAGAACTTTATGCCTTGTCCAGGGCTTATAAAAAATGTTCATGTACCGGGAGGCAATGGAGTCCGCATTGACACTCACATTTACAATGATTATAAGGTACCTGCCAATTATGATTCCATGTTAATGAAAGTCATTGCCCACGGTAAAGACCGGGAAGAGGCCATCTTAAAGATGCGAAGCGCTTTGGGAGAGCTGATTATAGAAGGAATTGAGACAAATGTAGATTTTCAGTTTGACATCCTGAGTCATGAAGCTTACAGGGACGGAGACGTGGATACGGATTTTATTCCCAAATATTTCCCAGATTACGTCCGGTAAAACAGGTAAAGGAGCGATCTTATGTTAAAAAGCATGTTTAAGAAAACCTATACATTAATAGACAGCAAATACAAGGCTCCTGAAAAGTCTGAGGAACCCAATATTCCTGCTGGTTTATGGAGAAAATGTAATAAATGCTGCCAGCCCGTTTACGCGGAAGATGTGAAAAACAATCATTTTATCTGTCCCAAATGCAAAGGGTATTTCCGTATTCATGCTTACCGCAGAGTTGAAATGGTTGCAGATGAGGGAACCTTTGAAGAATGGGATAAGGAGATGGAATTTAAAAATCCTCTTGATTTCCCGGGCTATGATAAGAAGGTTGCGGCGGCCAGGGAAAAGACAGGGCTTTCTGAAGCCATTGTTACGGGCAGCTGCTCGATCAACGGCCAGAAAGCAGTGATCGGTGTCTGTGATGCCCGATTCATTATGAGCAGTATGGGCCAGGTTATGGGAGAGAAGATCACAAGAGCAGTGGAACGGGCTACAGATGAGAAGCTGCCGGTGATTCTTTTTGCATGCTCCGGCGGAGCCAGGATGCAGGAAGGGATCGTGTCCCTGATGCAGATGGCAAAGACCTCGGCAGCCCTAAAGCGCCATCACAAGGCAGGCCAGCTTTTTATCAGCGTTCTTACGGACCCAACCACAGGAGGAGTGACTGCCAGCTTTGCCATGCTTGGTGATATCATTCTGGCGGAGCCTTTCGCTCTCATTGGATTTGCGGGCCCCCGGGTAATTGAACAGACCATCGGGCAGAAGCTTCCGGAAGGATTCCAAAGGTCAGAGTATTTGCTTTTACATGGCTTTGTAGACAAGATCGTGCCAAGAGAAGAGATGAAGGAAACTCTGGCTGATATCTTAAAACTCCACAATACCCAGACCAGTCAGGCATTTTCTGTGGATAACCGGGTAAAAAGAGAAGCAATGGGTGGAAAAAAGAAATCCTTTTGGTTAAGAAGGAATAAAAGAAGTGCCTGGGATACTGTGCAGTTATCCAGGAGCGCGGACCGGCCCGTGGCCTCGGATTACATTCACACACTGTTTGATGATTTTATAGAGTTTGCCGGAGACCGTTATTATAAGGATGATGGAGCCATCATTGGCGGGATCGCCTCTTTCCATGGAATTCCTGTTACGGTCATAGGACAGGAAAAAGGGAAAAATACAAAGGATAATATTAAGCGCAATTTTGGAATGCCGTCACCAGATGGCTACCGGAAGGCCCTGCGCCTGATGAAGCAGGCGGAAGCTTTTGGCCGTCCCATTGTCTGTTTTGTGGATACACCGGGAGCTTTTTGCGGCCTGGAGGCTGAAGAAAGGGGCCAGGGAGAAGCCATCGCCAGAAACTTATTTGAAATGTCGGATTTAACAGTTCCGGTTCTTTC
>JAEWRS010000459.1 GCA_023398855.1 Bacillota bacterium | reverse complement strand
TTAACTGGGGAATGGTAATGCGGAAAAACTGCTGTACTGCATTTGCCCCGTCAATGGCGGATGCCTCATAAAGATCCGTGGGTATTCCCTGAAGTCCTGCCAGGATGCTGACCATATAAAATGGATATCCGGCCCATATATTGATCAGGGTTACTGAAAATAATGCGAAATTCCTGGAACCCAGCCATTCGATATGGGAAGATGTGAGATTCGCGATTTGCAGTATGTAGTTGATAATTCCATTGGGATTCATCATCATTTTCCATAAGATGGCAATGACCGATGCCGTAAACATCCAGGGCAGTACATAAATTACCCGGAAAAATGCTTTCATATTAATTCCTATATACCCTGTATTGAGAAGGATGGCAAACAGCATTCCTAAAAACATATGAGCAATTACACTGGCTCCCACAAAAATCAAGGTATTTTTCACTGCAACAAAAAAAGTTTTGTCTGACAGGATCATGGCATAATTCTTTAGCCCAACAAATACAGGAGCTTTATTGACAATCACATTATCAAAAAACGAATACCGGATCACCATGCAGATGGGGATAATCAGCAATAAAAGCATCAGCATAATTGTTGGAAGGAGATAAAGGTAAGGTTCACACTTTTTCTTCATTGCCTGTGGCGTCTTACCGCTGTTTTCCTTTTTCGTTGTTTCTCTTTCCTTAGCCAACTCACTCATTCCCTCCTTTTTCACATCAGGCTGCACGGTTTGTCATGCAGCCTGACTGGTTGTTATTGGAATGCTCCCTGCCAGATCTCCTGGGTTGTTGACAGCATATCTGCAGTTGATGCGGTATCGCCGTCAATGTATAATTGTAATTGCTCATCAAACTGTCTCATTAATTCTTCTGATGTAGGCAGTCCGGTAAATTCATTGATTGCGTAGCACTGCTGGTATAATTCAAATGCTTTTACAAATAACTCATCTGCCTTCGAATAGTCTGGTTTGGCATTAACATTTCCAGGGAAGGCATTTGCATACACCGCAAGCCTGGCATTTACTTCAGGACTCATCAAATATTCCACAAATTTCATGGCTTCTGCTTTATGTCCGCAGTTTTCTGCAATACCAATGCCCCAGTTGGCCACATCCATGCCGCTCTTTCCTGTATAGCCTTCTTTTACCGGAACAGGCATGAATTCAAATTTTAAGTCAGGTGCTTCTTTCTTGATGGTTGTTAAATGGGCAAGGGAATCCGTCATAAATGCAACGCGGCCATTTGTAAACTCTTCCACCATATCAGCCTCTTTCATGGAATAAGCCCCCGGTGCAACCACACCAGCATCAAATAACGCTTTTACAAAATCCACGGTATCAGCCATAAGCGGATTATCTGTCAAAGCCGGCTTTCCATCCTTTAGCATGGTTCCGCCTGATGTCCATAACCAGCTCATAAAATTGTTCTGGATCCCGCTTGGTGATTCTGTTGATAAGGGAATGGCCCAGCCTGCAACTCCTTTATTGGCTGCTGAAACTTTTTTACAGGCTTCCGTAAATTCTCCCCATGTCTTGGGAATCTCCGAAATACCCGCTGATTCCAACAGGCTTCTATTGACATACATGGGATAAGCAAAGTTAACCACCGGAATCATATATGTATTACCGTCTACCTTTATCTGATCAGATAATTGTCCGTCATCATAACCGTCTGCTGACATCAGCTCAGTCATATTGGTAATGGAGCCCTGTTTTGCAAAATCATAAACCCAGGAACCGTCAAGGCCTACTACATCTGCCATGGTTCCTGCCGCCGCACCGGCTGCAATCTGAGTCTTGGTATCTGCATAAGGATTGCTTAATAACTGAATTTTCACCCCTGTTTGTTCTGTAAATCCATCGCAGATCTCCTTAAGGACACCATCCGGCAATTCTACCCCCCACCATTGCTGAAATTCCAGTGTAACCTCTCCTCCGCTTGTTTCACTTCCTGCTGACGTCCCTTGGGCAGTTGTCGTTTGCTGCGCTGTTTCTGTGTGCGCAGATTCTTTTGTCTGACTTCCGCATCCGATCAGACTGACCGTCATACCTGCTGCCAACATAGCAGCCAGACTTTTTTCCATAAACGTGCTCATTTTCATCTATGAAGCCCTCCAATACATGATTCGTACCCATTGCTGAATACGGTTTATGTTTACATCTCGAATTGTAAATGAATTTTTATTTCATGTCAATACATTAATGTAATAATATTTCTTTTCGGAATTATTGCCAATTATTACTGTAAAATGCAGCATTTATCGTTATGTTTTTGTCACTATTGTATATGGTTATTTTTTACTTTTTTTAGTCTATGTTTTTTGTGAAATTTCATTTCACTGAAATCAAAAAAACCGCCACTTCTGCGACGGTTAATAACAATGTGATATCTTTCAATGCTTGCCAATTGTATTTCCCTGGGTTCAGGATTACTGTAGTTTGCCAACCGGCATGTCCCTGCTTTACCGGACTGCACCAAGAAAAAAGCGCCCGGAAAAGTAGAAACTTTCCGGGTGCCCTGATTTTTTAAGCCTGTGGTTTTTCTACCTGAACGATAGCAGTCTTCTGCATAGGAATCCTGCAGTTTTTATTGTTGCCGAATTCTACAATAACCGTATCATCGGTCATATCAATGATGACACCATAAAAGCCGCTTGAGGTCAACACGCTGTCTCCGATTGCAATGTTTGCAAACATCTCCTGCTGTTTCTTTTTTTCCTTTTTCTGCGGTCTGATTGCAATAAAGTACATAAAGCCAAAGATTACTGCGATATAAATCACCCAGAAACCAATGCCCATAGTACCGCCTGTTGCTGATAACATAACCATTTCCTCCTTATATAACGATCCGTTGCCTGTTCGTCCACCATATTTAAGAAGTCTGTCCTGCCGCCATGCGGCCCAGCTTCTCTTCCTTATATTCCCCATAACAGTGGTTCTCGATTGCATCGCGGATCTCTTCCATCATTGTATTATAAAAATACAAATTATGCAAGACACATAATCTCATGCCAAGCATTTCTTTTGCCTTTAAAAGATGCCTGATATAGGCTCTGCTGTAGGAACGGCAGGCCG
>JAEWRS010000444.1 GCA_023398855.1 Bacillota bacterium | reverse complement strand
GGGTATCCCTTTATGTCCAGAAAGATGGACAGTGATTAGGAAACACCCTGCGGGTATCCCTATATGTCCAGAAAAATGGACAGTAAATAGGAAAGGAGAGGCATATGGCACAGACATTGGAACAAATAATAACCTATCCTGGAATGGAAGAGGAAATGGTTCAACAGGCCCTTGATGATGCCGTGAAGATCGTGAAAGAGAATCTTATGGAATTTACGGATAAATTCCAGTCTTCCAACAGCATTAACGGATTTTATGAGGCAACAGAAAATGTGGAATGGACAACAGGGTTCTGGACAGGAGTGATCTGGCTGGCTTACGAGCACACCGGTGATGAAGCATTTCAAAAAGCCGCCCAAGTACAGGTAGAAAGCTTTCTCAACAGAATTGAAAATAAAATTGACGTAAACCATCACGATATGGGCTTTCTATATAGTTTATCCTGTGTGGCAGCCTATAAGCTCACCGGCAATGAACATGCAAAAAAGGCTGCTTTATTGGCAGAGGATCATTTGGCAGAACGCTACAGGGAAAGAGGAAAGTTCCTTCA
Organism: Bacillota bacterium; assembly: GCA_023398855.1. GTDB lineage: Bacteria > Bacillota > Clostridia > Lachnospirales > Lachnospiraceae > Lacrimispora. The sequence continues at coordinate 3,247 of JAEWRS010000444.1, read as the reverse complement.
GGCCTGGGGAAATCCGGGAGAACCCAAGGAATACCGGCTGATCATTGACTGCCTGTTAAACCTCCCCTTACTTTACTGGGCAACAGATGTGACGGGAGATCCTTCCTATGAAGCTAAGGCAGAAAGCCATATAAAGACTGCCATGAAATGTATTTTGCGTCCGGACCATTCTGCCTACCATACCTATTTCTTTGATGTGGAAACAGGGGAGCCCACGTATGGAGTTACCCATCAGGGCAACCGCAATGGTTCTGCATGGGCCAGAGGCCAGGCCTGGGGGATTTATGGAATTGCTTTAAGCTACCGGTATTTAAAAAATCCGGAGTACATGGACTTATTTTGCCGTGTGACTGATTATTTTATTGAGCATCTGCCGGAAGATCTGGTTCCTTACTGGGATTTTGACTTTGACACTGGAAGTGAGGAGCCGAGAGATTCCTCTGCTTCCGCCATAGCTATCTGCGGAATCCTGGAAATGGCGAAATACTTAGAAAAAGAGAAGGCAAAAATATATCTGGTTGCAGCTGACCGGATGCTCAAGGCTCTGACAGACCTTTGTGCCAACAAGGATTACAAAAAATCCAACGGGTTGCTGCTTCATGGCACCTATGCAAGAGATTCCAAAGAGAATACCTGTACCAACCGCGGTGTAGATGAATGCAATACATGGGGCGACTACTTTTATATGGAAGCACTTACCAGGCTCTCCCAGGACTGGAAGCTGTACTGGTAAGTGCCGGTGGAGGAATAAGGAGAGAAAAGAATGAAGACAAATCTGCTGTATGTATTTGCTGACCAGTGGCGGGCACACGCTATGGGATTTATGAACATGGACCAAGTGGTGACTCCTAACATTGACTCTTTTGCACGGGAGAGCATGAGGTTTACCAATGCTTACAGTACGTATCCTTTATGCTCTCCCCACAGAGCGTCTCTGATGACAGGAAAATACCCATTCCGCCTGGGAATGTGGACCAATTGTAAGATTGGACTGGAAGAAAAGGTCATGCTGAGACCCCAGGAGATCTGCATCGGAGATGTGCTGAAGGATAAAGAATACCAGACGGGTTATATTGGCAAATGGCATCTGGATGCATCGGAGCTTAACTTTTATGCCAATCCAATATCAGGTGCCCGGGACTGGGATGCCTATACGCCGCCCGGGGAAAGAAGGCATGGATTTGATTACTGGCTGTCTTACGGGGCCTGGGATGATCACCTGGATCCCCATTATTGGCAAGACAATGAAACACAGATAAAGCCAGGAAAATGGTCGGCAGAATTTGAAACAGACAAGGCTCTTGCATACATGGAAGCAAGGAAAAAGGATGAACAGCCATTTGCGCTGTTTCTATCCTATAATCCGCCTCATCTCCCCTATGAACTGGTGCCGGATACGTATTACGAGAAATTTAAGGATCTGGAGGTCTGCTATCGTGACAACGTTCCTGAAGAGATGAGGGAAAAGGGAGGGCTTTTGGAGACCCAGACAAGACAGTATTATGCCGCGATTTACGGCATTGATCAGCAGTTCGGAAGAATCCTTCAATACTTAAAGGATCATGACATGGAGGAAAATACCCTTGTCATCTTGTCTTCGGATCATGGAGAGATGCTTGGTTCACATGGATTGATGAGTAAAAATATCTGGTATGAGGAGTCCATTCATATTCCGCTTATGATTCGTCAAAAGGGCAGAATCCAGGCGATTGACAACGAAGTGATTTTTGCCAGCCCTGACCACATGCCCACGATTCTGGAGCTACTTGGAATTCCCGTTCCAGAGACATGCGAAGGTTATAGTCATGTGAAAGGAATGTTCGGTATGGATGAGGATGAGCCCAAGGATATGTTGATATGCTCTTATCCGGGAGGCGCGGAGATGGTAAAGGCATTTTCTGATAAAGGGCTCAGCCATAAGGCTTACGGATGGAGGGGGATTAAAGACAAACGCTATACCTATGTCATTTCCAACGGTTATGCTCCGGGAGAAGAGCAGAAGGAATATCTTTATGACAATATGATGGATTCTTATCAGATTAATCCACAGGTATTGGAGCCGGACTGCCAAAGAGCGGAGATTTTGGTGTACCGGGAAAGGCTGAAAAATTATCTGAGTCAGACGGATGATCCGTTTTTGCTGGAACGATAGAAGATTAATGAAATAAGAGGCAGCCGAACATCTCGGCTGCCTCTTATTTCATTATAGATGGATGAAAGCTGTTAAAAGCTTTCTGAACTTTTCCCAGCATACGTATGGATACGGAATAAGTTTCTTTGTTATCCATAAGAAGCAAAGCGTTTTCCCTGGAATATTTTAATACATGCTTTAAATTTACGATGGTAGAGCGGTTACATTGGCAAAAACCAGAATTTAAGGTCACATGGAATTCTTTTAAAGAGCCTGTAATCTGCCGGACTCCGGTTTTAGTATGTACTATAAGCTTATGGGGATCGTCGCAGGTTGTAATGGCGACAATATCATTTTGATCCAGAATTAAGGAATCTTTATCAATCTTTACTGATAAGAGGCGGTTGGAGGTATCCAGCTGAGCCTTATAATTTCTTTCAGCGTTCTGAATACAGGAACATATTTGTTGAGGAAAGGTTTCCGATTCATCTTTAGTAATAAAATCCATTGCTTCTACTTTGTAGCGAAAGGTAAGAACAGCCATTTCGCTGTGAGTGGTTACGAAAACAATATAACCCCGCGGATCATATTTTCGTATCTCCTGGGCCAGCTCAATGCCATTTTTATTTGACTGCAAATCAATGTCCAAAAAATAAAGTCCGGTAGTGCGGGATCTTCTACGCATGGAAAGCAACTCTTCTGGTTTTGAGGTGGAGCAGTAAAGCTGGACATCCGTTGGGTTCATCAATAGATATTTTTCTATAATGTCTACCCAATGGTTTAATTGTCTAGTTTCATCTTCACAAAGATATATGTGGATCATTGTTATACTCCTTATTATTTGTTATGCATTAGGATTAGCTCTTGTGTGAAATAAGGTTCTTCGTATGCAGTATTCCAGACAGTATTTTCATAATTTATTAAAATCGTATCTACGTTAAAAAGACCAATTCCTCTATTTTCACCTTTCGTTGAAATGTTATGGCTTCGAAGCTCCGATATGGCATAAGTGGGAGGAAGGGCAGTATTTTGAAAGATAAGATGAAGATCCATTTCCTTGTAAAACATGCAGAAATTCACTTCCTTTTTATCCGTTTCTATAGCAGCCTCCATGGC
>JAEWRS010000438.1 GCA_023398855.1 Bacillota bacterium | reverse complement strand
TACAATGGCACCATGGTAACCGTTATGGGGATCATCATGGTTGCCATGACCAGACCCGATATAATATCAGCGCCTTTCCATTTTATCTTTGCCAGTGAATAGGCGACCATAGGGGTAACCAAAAGCTGCCCGATGAGGGAAATTGCCGTGATAAACACCGTATTACCCATATACTTAAAGTACGGGATGGCTGCAAACGCTGCCGGATAATTTTCCTTTACCCATTGGCGGGGAAACAGCTGTACAGGAATGGTGAAGGCATCGTTGTTGGTTTTAAAGGAAGTCAGCACCATTACCATAAAAGGCGATATGAAAATCAATGCCAGAACAGCAACCAGAGCAAAAAATAAAACTTTGCTTATTATTTTTTTCATTCTTATTCACCTCCGGCATTTTCTGTTACTTTTCTTGTTACCTTTGTCATAACAATGGTCAAAATTGCTACAATGATAAACAGAACCCAGGCCATTGCAGAAGCTTTTCCCATCTTTAAATAGGTAAACGCATTATGGAACACATACAGTAGATACATAAGTATAGAGTTTTCCGGGCCGCCGGCAGCGCTTCCGCCTTTTACTCCGGCATTGGCCGTAACAATAATGTACACCTGCTGGAAATATTGGAATGCATTGATGGTACTTAAAATAGCCTGGTACACCAACACATGGGCAATACAGGGCAAGGTAATATGCAAAAATCTCGCTACCCTTCCGGCTCCGTCGATTTCAGCAGATTCATAATAGCTTCTGGGAACAGACTGTAACGCTGACATACATACCAGCATCATGGTACCTGTATTCCAGGTTCCCATCAGCACCAGCGCCCACTTGGTATAATGGGCATCCATGAGCCAGGCAGGCCCGCTGATACCAAACCAGCTCAGCACGTTATTGATATAACCGTAAGTGGGGTCAAACATCCAGATCCATACCATGGTCGCCGCAACCATGGGAATTACGGAAGGCAGGAAAAATGCCGTTCTGACAAACCCCCTGCCCTTAAAATTGGAACACACGATACTGGCCAGAAGCAGCGCTACAAACAGGTTAATGGGCGTTGATACAAAAGCCATGAATAACGTATTTCCCAAACTCTTCCAAACAAGGGGATCACTGAAGATATCTTTATAATTATCAAGCCCCACCCACTGGGGAGTTGTAACGGCATTGAACTTTGTCAGGCTGTAATACAGAGAGCTTATGAGCGGATAAACGCTAAAAGCCAGAAAGCCCAGAATCCACGGAGATGAAAACAGCAGGCCGTTTATAAAATCCCGCTGTGTTGCGTTTCGTCCCTTCATTCCTTTTCCCCTTTCAAACATAAAGATTAGGGCACTGCAATATGCAGATTTCTGCTTACAGCGCCCTTAACAGGTAACTTGTTATTTTAAGTTTGCACTTTGTTCTGTCAGTGCCTTTAATGCCTCTTCCGGAGCCTTGTTACCTGAGTAGACGGTATCCAGTGTGGCATTTATCATTGATATGTATTCGTCGTAATCAGCCATTGCAGGATACTGAATGCCCTTTTCCAGCTTCAGCGCATCAATAAACTCAGCAAATCCTGGAACTGCTTTAATATCAGCATCATCATATAAAGCTTTTATAGCCGGAAGATTTCCAGTTCCAAGGTCAATGATCTTGGAGCCCTCCTGACTGCAGAGCCACTTTGTGAAATCCCAGCCTCCGTCTTTGTTTTTAGCCATTGCAGGCACGGACACAGAGTCAGTCTCATACCGGCTGGTTCCTCTTAACTCTGGGTTTGCCTTTGTTCCGGGGATCAGAGTAATGCCATAATCAACGGTGGAATTGAAATTTTTCATCATAGTAGGCAGCCAGGAACCATCCAGACGGAACAGCTGCTTGCCTTGGAAAAACATATCCTGTTCTGTATAACGGTTTGTATTTGCGGTTCCGATAAAGCCATCAAGAGCCTTACCGCCAAATTCGTTTCTGTATTTTACATTCATATTCAGACTGTCTAAAATACCGGCATTATTGGGAGTTACGTTGGATTCCTCGTCCCACCATCTTCCGCCAAAGCCATATATAAGCTCCTGCCTGGCAGACGCATATGGGAATAATGGGTATCCAAGAACTTCGATATTTCCACTTCCATCTACTTTCGTAGCCTTAACTGCCATCTCATACATCTCTTCCATGGTTTTAGGAGGTTCTGTATAACCGGCTTCCTTTAACAGCTCCTTATTGTAATACATCTGAATCGTGTAAGCATCAAGAGGGAGAGCATAAACCTCTCTGTCAATGGTATTGGCATTTACTGCCTGCTCTGAATAAACGGAGAAATCAAAAGCTTCCTTATCGGCATATGGCTGCAGGCTTTCCAGCAGGCCATTCTTCTGATACTGTACAACGGTCTGGTTGCTTATTTTAATCACATCAGGCGATTCATTGCTGCTCATGGCTACAATTACCTTCTGAGCATCCGTAACACTTAATCCTTCCACTTTATAGTTGCTTTGGGAAGCATTGTACTCACTGATGGCCTTCTCATAAACAGCTGCTTCATCTCCTGTATTGTTGTACCAGAATGTGATCACCTGAGCTTCCTTGTTCTCTGCCGGGGCAGATGTTTCCCCGGCCGTTGTTTCCGTTCCTGCCGCTGAAGTCTGTGCAGCTGTGGTCTGTGCTGTTGAGTTGCCTCCGCAGCCTGTAACCGCCATTGCGGCCATGCCTGCAGCCATAATAATACCAATTGCTCTTTTCATAAATTACCTCCTTGTAAAAGTGTGTTTTGAACTTTTTGTTGATTTACATTCAACATTTTGTTTAACTATAATCAATATATACTATACTTCTTATCTTTTGTCAACAATTATTATAGATGATTTTATTATTTTTTGTTTGTTTTTTATAATATTTCTTTTTTACTTCAACAAATAATGTATTACTACTGGACTTTATTTCACATTTCATTTATAATTCACTTAGACATTTTGTTGAAAGGATATGAATTACTATGGGATATGTTTCTGATAACTTAAACCTGTTGTCTGATATCGCAAAGTGCATTGCAATGCAATTTGGCGAAAACTGCGAAGTGGTTCTCCATGATCTGACCCTGCCCTATGATCAGACCATCGTCGCTATCTGGAACGGGCATGTGACGGGAAGAAAGGTTGGCGATGGGGGAACCAATGCAGGGTTGGAGATTTTAAAAGGCTCTGCATCACCAGAGGATCAATACAGCTATATCAATGCCACCCCCACCGGCCGGATTTTGCGTTCTTCCAGCAAGTACTTCCGCGACGAGTATGGAAAGGTCAACGGAAGTCTGTGTATCAATTTAGATATTACTGACATGGTTAAATTTGAAAGCACCTTACAGTCTCTGACCTGCTCCGGCTCCACCACTATTCCTCAGACTCCGGAACTGTTTGTTGGCAATGTGGATGAGCTTCTGGAAATCATGATGAAGGAAGCCGTAAACATGTCTGGTAAATCCGTTGGGAATTTAACAAAGGAAGAAAAGGTGGCTGTTGTTCACAATTTAGATGACAAGGGATTTTTCCTGATTAAAAAGGCTGCGGAAAAACTGGCAGACTTTCTGGGGCTGTCCAGATACAGCATTTATAACTACTTGAATGAAAGCACTCATTGATCCGGTACACTGATTCAGACGAAAAAGAGGTTCTTCCCAAAGCTTTGATATGGCTTTGGGAAGAACCGTTTTTATGTGGAGATGAAGGTACTTATTCAGCTTTAATTCCTATCTTAAGAACAGGAAGCTCTCCTGTTCCATTCCTGTTATGCCATCAATCAGCGTCTGCATCAGTCTCCTGGTCATCATCAAGCTCCCTCATCAGCTCCGGAAAGCTTTCCCTCTCAAATTCCTGAATGGATATGGACTTTTTATTTGGATTGGCGAACACAAAGGTTTTGTCCACATTCTCCACATAATTCTGGATCTTGTCATTGGTCGCGCTGATAATGGCCTGAAAGCCCAGTCCCCGGATCAGCTCAATGCAGCTTGCCACCTTCTCCGCATCCATTTTGGAAAATGCCTCGTCAAGTACCACAAGACGGAGGGTAGGATTCCTCTGGATCTTGGGTGACAAACTGATCCGGTAAGCCTGGGCAAAGCTTGCCAGCAAAGCCACGTAAAGGGGATTCTGCCCTTCACCGCCGGAATTCTTTTTGATCATCTTACTCAGCCGGATCTTAATGACTTCGTCCTCGTTCTGGATGATCTGCTGCATATCAAAGGATAAATACGTCCGGTAATCCGCATACTTATCCATATTCCGCTTGGCCTCCTCCATTTGTTCTGCCGTGGCGTTTTCCGGCGGAATGAAAATGTTTATCAGATCATTGATCAGTTCCCCGTACTGGCTTTCATGCTCCATGGTGAACAAGTTCATCTGGTTGTCAAGGGAATCCGTAAGGTGGGCCGGATTTACTTCCAGGGAATCATCCATGAACATGTCATAATACCTTCCGTCCGCCCCCTTATTCCTTCCAATGACAAACTGGTACTTATCCTTTCCGAAATCCAGTTTGCTGATGATCCGGTTCAGCTCATCCTTTCGCAAAAGTGCATCCCTTATGGCGCTGCGGATCTTGAACATGAAATCATCTTTAAAATGAAGCACAGCGGACTTTGCCTGCTCCGCGGCCATTGTTTTATACTCTTCCAGACTGCCGCACTCCATGATCTCAAGAAGACGGTCATATTCATCATGATCCTTTGCAGTCAGGGAAAAATTCCGGTTGGGATATTTTCTGGCGTAATCACCTCTGGCACCTACAAGGGCCTGGAATGCCTGGTCGCGGCCTTCCTCAGCCTCCCTGCATTTTCCCCAGAATTGATTCTTCCATTGGTCGTACCGGTGAGTTTCCCTGCCTTCTAACAACTTCTTTACTTTATTTTCCAGTTCTTCATCCGGTTCCACTTCCCGTTCTTTTAAGACCAGCTCTTCCTGCAGCTGCAAGGATTCCCTGCAAAACCGTTGGATCTCGCTGTTAATGCCAAAGATCAGTTTATCAACTGTTCTCTGCTCTTCCCGTTTCCTGTCGCAAAGCTGCAGGACAGCTTCTCTTTCCTTCACCCATTCCTCTACATCCTGGGCCTTCAGCTTATCCAGCTTCTGTTCCAGCCGCTTAATCTCTTTTTCCTTTTCCTTAAAGGCAGCCATATCCTGCTTCCACTCTAAATAAACACCCGTATCTTCGCTTAAGCCTTCCATAGATAAAATCCGGCGGCATTCCTTTAAGACCTGTTCCTGAGGTTTTTTCTCCTCTTCCATGGAAACCATGTTCTTTTCCAGAAGCCGGATCCTTCTCCTGACGCTGTCCTTGCCGATGTAGGCAAATTTCGTATAATTATCAGGATTCATATGCTGCAGCCGGAAGGTATGGTACAGCATACAGTCAGGGGTTACCCCGATCCGGCAGCGGTGCAGCTCTGTGAGGCTCCTGCATTTAACCACCTTACCCAAAGTCAGGTCCATGTACGGCTGTAAATAAGCCTCCCTCACAATGATCTCTTCTGCAAGGCCCCCTTTTACCACTTCATAGGAATTCTGTCCCACCCCATCCGTATCCAGAACGGCCACATTAAAATATTCTGCCTTATCCAGTTCTCCGTAAACAGCCATAGCCCGTTCCGAATAAGCCGGGGCAACCACCAGGGACAGCTTGTTATTACCAAGGTATCCTTCCACTGCATTTCTCCAGGCCTCATCCCTGATATCCAGAAGATCAGCAAGCACATGGACCTCCACCGCCTTACCGGTTTCCTCTAAAAGCCGCTGCTGGATCAGAGACCTGGCCCGCTCCAGGTACTTTGGATAGGCCTTGTTTCCTGCCTTTAGCTGGGCCAGCTCTTCACTTGTCTGGCGCTCCTTTTTCCGGATATCCCGAAGAATCCCTTCCGCTTCTTTCTGGGTTTCCTCTGTTTCCTTACGCATATCGGCAATGGACCGTTTCAGGCGGTCCAGTTTTTCCTCATCAATGGTATTTTTTTCGAATTCTTCTATGTCCCATATGGTCTGGTTGGAGGTGGACTCTTCGTGGATCCATTCCTTTAGCCGTTCTCCTGTCTGGGCCCACCTGGCTGAACTTTTACCTAAATGGCTTAAGAGCTCCTTTGCAGAGTCCAGCTGGTTTTTCAGATCCTCATAACCAGTGGAAGAAATCCGTCGGAGCAGCTCATTTCCCTGAAGGGTCAAATCCTCCAACTGTCTTTCCAGGGCCGTCTTCTGTTCTTCCTGGCGGGTTAGGTCTTCCCTTGCAAGACCGGCCTTATCCGTCAGTGCCTGAATCCTTGCCTGATAATCCAGAATCTCCATCTTGCGGAAGATATACGTATTTTCACTTATTTCCTTTTCTTTTTCCCGGACAGCGGAGAACTTTTCCTGCATATCCTTTAAATAAGCGATCTCCACGCCAGTATCTTCAATCTTCTTTCGCATCCGCCCGTACTGCATGACGCTTTCCTGCATGTCCTCAATGTGGATGTCCTGTTCCATGCAGATGTATTCCTTCACAAAGTC
>JAEWRS010000431.1 GCA_023398855.1 Bacillota bacterium | reverse complement strand
AATCTTCCTCATCCATCCTGTCCTCTCCTGCTGTCTCCCTCTGCTGCGCCTCACTCAGTTCCAGAATTGCCTGGTTTAAGGAAAACATCCTTCCATCCAGCATATTCACCACATCTGCACAGGCCTTTAGTTCCTGCTGCAAATATGCCGGGGCATTGCCTTCAAACTTATAATATATCTTATGCTCCAGGCTCGCCCAGAAATCCATTGCAACCGTCCTGATCTGAATTTCTACTTTCGTGTCCACCGGCCCATCTGTTAAATAGATGGGAATGGTAACTACCATATGGTAGCTTTTATAGCCATTTGGCTTTGGGTACTTAATATAATCCTTTACATAAAGAACCGTAACATCACTTTGCTTTGTTATCATCTCAGCGATCTGATAGATATCCGATGTAAAAGAACAGATAATCCGTATCCCTGCAATATCATTTAAATTTTCCACCATATTGTCGATTGTCACGTCATAGCCATACCGCTTCAGCTTTTTTACAATACTGTCCGGTGTCTTAAGCCTTGACTTGATATGTTCAATGGGATTGTAATTGTAGATATGTACAAACTCATTATTAAGTATCTCGATTTTGGTACTGATTTCTTTTAATGCCGAGTCATACAAAAACATCACCGATTTCCATTGATCGACCTGGTTAAATGATTTGGGAATATTCATTCCACATTCCCACTCTCTCGCATCCGTGTTCCTGGCTGAGGCAAACACGCCTTGCAGGCTTTTCTTAGCTGACACAACATTTGTCCAATGAATAAAAGCATATTGGTTCGGCTTATAATCCGCGCAAGTCAGTGAGACAGGGGCAGCCTATCGCCCGGCAGCCCCTGCTCCTCCAGAATAGTATATCATAAAAACCAGATATTTTATATTCTTTTTACCGACTTTCTATAATTTCAACCCTTTTAAAAGTGCGGAAAGCCCGGTGAATACAGCACCTTCCTCCTTGTAATCAAAAACCGCTTCTTCTGCTTGTCCTTCCTCCTGGACAGCCTTCATGCTTAAGCTTATCTTATGATCCGTAATAGACAGAATTTTGACCTTAACCGTCTGTCCCTCCTTTAACACTACGCCTGGATGCTTGATTCTCTGACTGCTGATCTGTGATATGTGAAGAAGTCCGGTAAGACCGTTTTCCAGGTTAATAAACGCACCGTAGTCCTTTAGACTGTCCACCGTGCCTTCCATAACAGATCCAACCTGGCATTTTGCAATCTTTCTGCCTGTTTCTTCCTTCTGCTTTATAAGGGCAGGCTCTTTGCCTGAAAGCACCAGCTTCTTGTTAGCCTCGTCCGCGGTGATGACCGTTACATCAATGGTTTTTCCATTATATTCCTCTAAGTCCTCGACATATTCCCCTGCAAGCTTGGAAGCAGGGATAAATCCCCGGATTCCTTCCAGAAAAGCGACGGCTCCGCCTTTTACGATCTCTGTGATTTTCACCTTAACGATGGTGCGGTCATTTAATAAGGAACCGAGCTTTTCCCATGCCAGCTGGTCATTGGCTAACTTTTTGGATAAAACGATATTTCCTTCCCCGTCATCGGCACTTACGACCACAGCTGTGATTTCATCACCAGGCTTAATCTCCCTTAATAAATCGAATTCCGGATCATTGCTTAAATGCTCCTTTTCAATGATCCCTCCGGTATAATATTTTAAGTCAAGGGTCACCCTGTCCTCATTTACACTGATAACAGTACCGGTAAGAACATCTCCTTCTCTTACTCTTTTAAAGGACGCCTCCAGCTCTGCGGCATAGGTCTCCATGGTTTCCACTGCATCTTCATTTCCGGCCGTTTCCTTCATCTCTTCGCTCATTGAAATTTCCTCCGTTCATAAAATACTTACTTCAACATAAAATCTAACTATATATTTATCACATCCTGCCCGATATTTCTATAGTTTTCTTAGTAAAAATATGTTATATTTATGATATAATCAAATATTTTACACAAAAGGAGACTTCCTCCAGGTGCTAATACAGAAAGGACAAGAATTATGAACGACATAATGGACCTGCATACCCACACCGTTGCCAGCGGACATGCATACAACACGTTATATGAAATGGCAAAATCTGCCTCTGAAAAGGGCCTGGCGCTCATGGGTGTGACAGATCATGCGCCAAAGATGCCAGGGACATGCCACGAATTTCATTTTATAAATTTCAAAGTAATCCCCCGTAAGATCTACGGGGTGAACATCCTTATGGGTGTTGAGCTTAATATTATAGACTACACAGGCCGGGTCGATTTAAGAAAGGGCCTTTTGGATAAAATGGATTACTCCATTGCAAGCCTTCATGACCCATGCTATAAGAGCGGGACCACCTCTGAAAATACCAGGGCTTACATCGGAGCCATTGAAAACCCCCTGATCCACATCATCGGTCACCCTGACGACAGCCGTTTCCCGGTAGATTATGATACCCTGGTTGCCGCCGCCGCGGAAAACCACACCCTTTTGGAGCTTAATTCCAGTTCTCTTCACCCATTAAGTGCCAGAGTCAATGCCGCGGAAAATTACCGGACCATGCTGGAATTATGTAAGCAATACCATGCTTCCATCATTATCGACAGCGATGCCCACACGGAAGCAGATGTAGGTAACCATACACGGGCCTGGGAGCTTATCAAGGAACTGGATTTCCCGGAAGAGCTTATCGTAAACAGCTCCATGGAAAAGCTCCTTCCCTATATTCCAAAGCTGGAGGCTTATTTATGATTAACTTCCTGAACCTGGAATATTTTCTGGCGGTCGCGGAGGAGCTTAATATAACCCGGGCTGCCAAACGGCTATACATCTCTCAGCAGTCCTTAAGCAGTCACATTTCCAATCTGGAAAAAGAGTTTGATGTCCAGCTTTTCAACCGTACCATGCCCCTGACCTTGACCTACGCGGGGCGGGCCTTAAAGATCCGGGCCAAGCAGATGCTGGATTTAAAGGATGAGACCTACCGGGAGCTGACTGATATCAAGGACTTTACCACGGGGCAGCTTTCTATTGGTATTTCCCACACCAGGGGACGTTTTCTTCTTCCTGCCATCCTTCCTGCTTACAGAGAAAAGTTTCCAAACATAGAGATCCATCTGGTAGAGGGTAATTCTTCTGAATTAAGCTCTGCTTTGATCCATGGGAACATTGATTTAATGATTGATCTCCTTCCATTTAAGGCAGAACAGGTAGAAACTGTCCCGATCTGCGAGGAAGAGATTCTTCTTGTGGTCCCTGACCAGATCCTTGACCGGTACTTTCCGGGAACGCAGGAAAATATGATCAGGGTTTTAGAAGAAAATGCAGACGTGCAGCTTTTAAAGGACTGTCCATACCTTCTCATTAATAAAGGAAACAGGGTGCGGACCATTGCAGATGAAATTTTTGAAGAAGCTCAGCTCACGCCTTTGGTCCTCCTTGAAACAGAGAATATTGAAACCGTCCTTGCTCTTGCAGGCAAAGGTATGGGAATCACCTTTTACCCCAAAATGTTCATGTCCGGAGCCGGAAACGCCGGCAATGGCATGGTGAAAAAAAATGGCCTTCATTACTTCTCCCTAAATTACAGGCGCAGTCACGGTGTTTTGGCATTCGGCAGCCATAAGGGCAGATATTTATCCCGTGCAACAGAAGAATTTATTAGAATTGCCCGTGAGAATATAGGTAAATATTAACTATGGATTGACAAAAGGGCTGAGATCTTATATTATTAAATAGTAACAATTACTAATATAATTATCATTTATAAAAAAGGAGCGGCCATGAAAACATTAAAGTATAGCCGACAAAGGGAATCCATTAAGGCCTGTCTTATGACAAGGCGAGATCATCCCACTGCCGATGCCCTATACACATTAATCCGTGAAGAATATCCCAACATCAGCCTTGGAACTGTCTACCGCAACCTAAACCTTCTGGTTGAGCTGGGTGAAATTAAAAAGCTGACTTGTGGAGACGGCGCAGATCGTTTTGATGCGGACACCTCTCCCCACTATCATTTTGTATGTAAAATGTGCGGGAAGGTTTATGATCTGCCTATGGAACATCTGGAGAACATCAACCAGATAGCCCAGGAGCATGTGGACGGCGCAATAGACAGTCACACGATTTATTTCTACGGCACCTGCAAAAGCTGTGGTGAAAATAATTATCGATAAAGCTTGACACCAGGATAAAGATGTGCTAAATTAATATCAGTAACAATTACTATTATTGATTACCATAAACATAATAAAAAATATTAAAAATAAAAAGGAGACATGAGATCATGAAAAAATGGGTTTGTACTGTATGCGGTTACGTTCACGAAGGGGATACTGCTCCTGAGTTCTGTCCAGTCTGTAAGGCTGGTTCTGAAAAATTCAAGTTACAGGATGAAAGCATGTCTTGGGCCTGCGAGCATGAAATAGGCGTAGCACAGGGTTCTCCGGAAGACATTATGATGGATTTAAGAGCCAACTTTGAAGGCGAATGCACCGAAGTAGGAATGTATCTTGCAATGTCAAGAGCTGCCCACAGAGAGGGCTATCCGGAAATCGGTTTATATTATGAGAAGGCTGCTTTTGAAGAAGCTGAGCATGCATCTAAATTTGCAGAGTTATTGGGCGAATGCGTAAACTCCAGCACAAAGAAGAACCTGGAATTAAGGGTTGCTGCTGAAAATGGCGCAACAGCAGGTAAATTTGACCTTGCAAAACGTGCAAAAGCATTAAACCTGGATGCAATCCATGATACGGTTCATGAGATGGCAAAAGATGAGGCTCGTCACGGCAAGGCATTTAAGGGCTTATTAGAAAGATACTTCGGTTAATATTCTTTGGTTAATATTTGACACTTTGGGGGAGCGGCAGAACAAATTTCCGCTCCCCTGTTTGCAAAGTAAAGATCATTCAAAATTTATTTCAGGAGGGTTTATACGATGTCCAAATATGCGGGAACGAAAACGGAACAGAACTTAAAAGACGCTTTTGCAGGCGAGTCCATGGCAAGAAATAAATATACATATTATGCTTCAGCTGCAAAAAAGGCCGGCTATGAGCAAATGGCTGCCCTGTACTTAGAAACTGCCGATCAGGAAAAAGAGCATGCTAAGATGTGGTTTAAGGAATTACATGGAATTGGTTCCTTGGAAGAAAACTTAGCAGATGCTGCTGCCGGCGAAAATTACGAATGGACTGATATGTATAAAAAGATGGCTGAAGAAGCCAGAGCAGAAGGCTTTCCGGAACTGGCTCTCAAATTTGAATTCGTTGGAAAAGTTGAAGCTGCTCATGAAAAACGGTACTTAAAACTCCTTGACAGTCTAAAGAATGACAGTACCTTTAAGGGAGATGCTCCTCTTGGCTGGAAGTGCCGTAACTGCGGCTATATCCATGAAGGTCCTGACGCACCGGAAATCTGTCCGGTCTGCGCTCATCCAAAGGCTTATTTTGAAAGAAAAGCAGAAAATTATTAATACAGATGTTTACTCTGCTGCAGAATTCAGGGCGGAACCTTTTGGTTCCGCCCTGATTGTTATTGATCAGCCAATGCATTTCAAAAATAGGACAGTATCAGCTCAAAGACGATTTTATAGCCCTCTTTTAAGCTGGCCGTTTCAATCCATTCCTGCCTGGTATGGGCCAGTCCCCCCCTCACGGCTCCGAAACAAATACTTGGGATTCCCATTGATAACGGTATGTTGCAGTCCGTGGAGCCCGGTCCTTCCTTTGGCTTGTTCCCTGTGTACTTATATATGACTTCCGACACTTGTCCGGCCAGTTCCTTTTGCCGTTTCTCCTCCACTGCACCGGCACATGGACGGTCACCAACTAACGTGGTGTTCACTTCTATCATCTTTGCCCGGTAACTTTCAATTACCGTCTGGAAATGCCTTTCCATAAACTCTAAGTCTTCCCTGCTGTCTGAACGGAACTCATAAAGCATCTCAGCCTGCTGGGCAATGGTATTTACAGAGGTTCCCCCTGAGATGGTCCCAACATTATAGGTGGTTTTTGTCTTTGTCTCCGGCACCTTCAGACCGTAAAGAGTATTAATTAAAGAGGCCAGATATACGATGGCATTCCTGTTTCCGAATTTCCCAAAGGAATGGCCGCCTTCCGTTATGATCTCAACCTGATATCTTTTAGAGCCCACCGCATCCGTTACAATTCCCTCCATGTATCCGTCAATGGAATAAAATGCATTCATACGGCTTCCAAAGTCCTTTATGATCTGCTTTGACCCTTTTAAATTTCCCAGGCCTTCTTCTCCTGCATTTGCCACCAAAAGTATGCCGCTGTTCCTTGGTGTAATCTTTTTCTGTGCAATATATTTTGCGCACAGAAGAAGGGCACAAAGGTTTGCCGTATCATCCCCAATTCCAGGAGCCTTCACTTTTTTGTCTTCCACTACCAAGGGAATGGGCTCTGTATCCGGAAATACAATATCCAAATGGGCGGCAAATACGACCACAGGGTTGTCTCCGGTGCAGCCGATGGGGTAGATAACATTCTTTGCAGAATCAACATACACGCCTTGTGCTCCCTGTTTTTCCAGCCAGTCTCTGCAAAACTCAGCCCGCTGTTCCTCGTGGTTTGATGGCGCCGGAATTGTTCCAAGGGTTAAAAGAAGTTCATAAGCTTCCCCGGCGGCGGCCTCCAGATACTGCAGTACATCCTTTGTCAATTCATTCATTCTCTTATACTCCTTTTTCTTAAATCTGCCGGTATTTCCGATTCCGCGCTTTTTCTGATTGCCAGTCAAAGGCAATCTTTCGGCGAAATTCCTCACCTTCTGGTATCATATCACATGCGAGTTCTTTTCACCTCTATATTTTTACCAACCGCCTGTTCCTGTAAAACACCTTGGTTTTTTCCAGGGCACATGCTATACTTTTATAATAGAAAATGAACGACCTGGTTGAGGAAAAAGCAATGATTAAAATCGCTATTGTGGAAGATGAGATGGAATATGTGGACACACTGAAAAGCTACCTTACCCGCTTTGAGGCAGACTATTCCGTCAGCTTTCAGATTCAGGTGTTTCCTGACGGCCTTGATATTGTATCGGATTACACTGCCAGCTATGATATCATACTCCTGGACATTCAAATGAAATATTTAGACGGCATGAAGACGGCACAAAGGATCAGAGAGCTGGATGAGGATGTGATCTTTATTTTTATTACCTCCTCCTCACAGTTTGCTGTAGAGGGATACCTGGTGGATGCACTGGGCTATATATTAAAGCCCGTGCCTTATCTTTCCTTTTCCCATATAGTAAATAAGGCTGTCAGCAGGATTTTGAAAAAGCGGGCCATACATTATATCACAATTGACACAGAGGCAGGAACCATGCGTCTTGGCATTGACTCTGTTTATTACATGGAAAGTCAGCTTCACCATGTCCTCATACACACGGACAAAGGGAAATTTGTAACTTCCGGTCCTATGAAACGGATGGAAGAGGAATTAAAGGCCCTTGGCTTTGCTAAGTGCCACAACGCTTATCTGGTCCATTTAAAGCATGTGACCGGTTGTCTGCCTGGTGATGTTCTGCTTTTTTCCGGCGAGCGGCTCCCTATAAGCAGGGGCCGGAAGAAGTCATTTATGGAATGTCTGGCCAATTATATGGGAGGATAAATAAATGGACTTTGGCGAATTGATGAATACCCCCCGCCCTTTCACTGCTTTGGCCGAATGGTGTGCCTGCATCAGTTACATCCTTATGCTTCGAAGAAGGCTTAAGGGGCCAGGACTTGCTGTATCCTTTGCAGCCATGCTGGGCCTGTTTTTTCTTCTCCATATGATTGCAGGTACTCTGCCGTTGTATTTGTGGTTTCCCGGTATGATAGCTGCCATTTTGCTGATGTTTTTCTCCATATACACCTCCTGCCGGATCTCTCCCTATGATGCAGGATTCCTATGTGTCCGTGCCTTTGTGTTAGCTGAATTTACTGCCTCCTTTCAGTGGCAGCTGTATGTATGGTGGGCCCTCAGCTCCGGGCGGGTAAGCCAGGCTCTTTCGGTTCTGATCATGGTGATTTCCTATGGCGGCATTTACACCTTATATTATTTTCTGGAAAAAGAGCATATCACAAAAGAGGAAAGCATGGAGGTGGAAAGAAAAGAGTTTTTCAGCGCTGTGTCCATTGCCATGGGTGCTTTTCTGATCAGCAATATTAGCTTTGTCATGCCAAATACTCCGTTTTCCAGTGCAGCCAGCTCCCTTCTGTATGTAAGGACTCTGGTGGATTTCGGAGGACTTTTGATGCTTTTTGCCCAGCAGAACAAAAGGAAAGAGCTGCTGATCCGCAGTGAAAAAAATGCCATGAACGTGGTCCTGCAGAGACAATACGACCAGTATCGCATGGCAATTGACAATATGGAGCTTTTAAGGCGGGAATTCCATGACTTAAAGCACTATATGATCGCCATCCGGTCAGAAAAAGATCCAGATAAACGGGAACAATACCTGTCGGAAATGGAAAAGGCCATTCTTACGCAGGAGGCCCTGGCTAATACAGGGAACCAGGTCCTGGATGTGGTACTCACCACCAAAAGCACGTACTGTTCCCAGAATAATATCACCTTTACATTTGTTGCCGATGGGAAACTGGTTTCCTTTCTTCACGTAAAGGATATCTGCTCCATCTTCGGAAATGCCCTGGATAACGCCATTGAATGCGTTTCCCAGTTTAAAGAACAGGAAAAAAGGCTGATCACTCTTTCCATTTACAAACGAAACCATTTTTTAATGATCCAATGCGAAAATTATTCAGAAAACCGGCTTGCCATGGGTTCTGACTGCCTTCCCCCTACCACCAAAGGCAATAAGCTGTACCATGGATACGGCTTAAAAAGCATTCAGGCTGCTGCCCAGAAATACGGCGGTTCCATGACGATTTCTTCAAAGAATAACTGGTTTTTTCTTCAGATACTGATTCCTATCCAGGAATAAGGGCTGGAAGTCCATTATCAGTCCCCAACCGGATTTCACAAAAACTCAGGGAACAGCCGGAATGAAATCCCAGCTGATTCCCTGAGTTTACCAGGTGGATATTTGCATGCAACGTATGCAGTAAATTCCGTTATATCTATATTTCATTATTCTTAAAAATGATCTTAAAGATGGGGAAGAACACCCAGAAGGAAATCGCAGAATTGATCAGCATGGTGATCACGTCTGCAATGGTCTCCCCACCCCCGCCCAGTTTTAAGCTGTTCATGAACAGTTGGTAAACAGGAGCTTTATAAAGACCCTGAAGTGCTGCAGCACCGATTGTAATGATGATATAAGCAATCACATACCACATGGCTGCCTTTGCCGCGCTGTTGCTGGCCTTAAAAGTGACATTTCTTTGCAGGAAAAAGTTGATGACCTGGGCAATTCCCATGGCAATCTCAACCGCCAGGAAATACGCAAGTCCTCCGCCTCCTCCCTGGGAAAGAACGCCTGCCCCATAGTTAAAAATATAATAAGGTGTGCCATCCAGATTGGAACCCACATGCCATATCTGAAAATTCGTATCAACCAAAGAGGTCATCCCCAGCATGTTTCGGAAAATTGGCATCAAAATCATCTGCAGTACGGTTACTCCATTGGATACGAGGAAAAACAGTAAAAATTGTGCTATAGCCGGATGGTTCCCTGCAAATGCCTTCCACCCGGCCTTTATACCTGACAGCATGTGCTCCCTCCCTTCTATTTGCCGGAGAGCTTTTTCTCATAAGCTCTGTCCGCTTTTGCATTGGCAAAATATCCGGTGATGATCTGTTTCGTTCCACGGAAAAAATGGCCGTTCACCGCAAGGACCATCCCATCCACCATTTCCATACTCACTGCCCCTCCTGTCATCTTGGCAATTCCACGAAAGGGCATATTATAAATAAACAGAAGATTTAAGTCTGGCTTTCCCTTTGCCTGGCTCCTGTTTTTCAGGGCTGTAAGAATCCGCCAGATCAGCCTTGCCAGATGGCTCTTTGCATAATACATCTGGCAGAGGGCATCATTAACCCCTAATTCACCCGACCATTTCCCATCAGGGACCGGGTGGCCCAAAAGAGCTTCAAATTCTTTCTCAGGCACCTGGCCGATCATTCCGGAATAGTAGGATTTAAGCATTTCCGGCTCATAAGGCCAGCTTTCTGTAGTCCCTTCTCTGGTCACGTTCTGATATAGCCTGATGTCTGCCACGCTTCCCCCAATAAGTAAGGTATAAACTCCGCCTTCCACTTCAAAGCGGTTTGTCACCCTGTTCCAGTAACGGAAGGTCTTATCATCAAAAGGAATGGTGACCATCCTGCTTTCTCCTGCCTTTAAGAATACCTTTTGAAAGCCCTTCAGTTCCTTGTCCGGCCGGAATATCCTGCCCTTGGGACCTTTCACATAAAGCTGTACGACTTCCTTGCCGTCAGTCCTCCCTGTGTTCCTAAGAATAAAGCGGACTCTATTCTCTAAAACCTCCATATTGTCATAAGAAAATGTGGTATAGGACAGCCCATAGCCAAAGGGATACTGTACCTTGACTTTTTTAGTATCATAATACCGGTAACCCACATAAAGGCTCTCCCGGTACTGGGAACAGCGACCCTTTCCCGGAAAGTACCTATAGGCAGGGGTGTCTTCATATCTCAGGGGATAAGTTTCGCTTAAGCGGCCCGAAGGATTCACTTCTCCCATGATCACCCGAAGCATGGCTGAGGGGCCTGCCTGCCCGCTTAAATAACCGTGAAGAATGGATTTACAGCATTCATGCCACGGCATTTCCATGACAGAGCCTGCACTTAAGATTCCGGCTATTTTAGAATTTACCTTTGCCAGGGCCGTGAGAAGCTTGATCTGGTTTTCCGGTACCCTCATATGGGCCCGGTCCATTCCCTCTGATTCACTGATCTCATCAAGACCAAAGCAGTAAAGCACCACATCGGCCCTGGCTGCCAGATCAAGGGCCTCCTGGCTTAATGCGGCGTCATCTGCTCTGCTTCGGGAATAGCCTCTGGCACTGCCTATGACATGTAAGGGGTAAGCCCTTATCATCTCTTCCATGGTTTCCAGGCGGATGGGGTTTACCAGGGAAGACCCGGCACCCTGATACCTGGGAGTAAAGGCAAAGTCCCCGATCAGGGCCACCCTGCACCCAGGCTTTAAGGGAAGCATATCATCCTGGTTCTTTAACAGCACAATGCTCTCCTGTGCCGCCCTTCCCGCTAGCAGGTGATGCGCCTCCTCATCAAAGGAGCTTTCCCTGTTTTCCTGATTCCCTGTAAGCGTAAATATTGCCTCCAGCAGCTCATCCACGCAGGTATCCAGCGCTTCCATGGACAGACTGCCATTCTCCACCCCAGCGATCAGCTCTCTGGCCGAATGAAGGCCAGGGGCGGGCATCTCCAGGTTAGAGCCTGCCGCCACCCCCTTCACATGGTCGTTAGAGCCGCCCCAGTCGGTGATAACAATGCCGTCAAACCCCCATTCCCCCCTGAGGATATCCTTTAGAAGGTGCTCGTTCTCATTGGCATAGACCCCATTGACCTCATTGTAACTGGTCATAAT
>JAEWRS010000397.1 GCA_023398855.1 Bacillota bacterium | reverse complement strand
AAACGGTACCGCTCTCTGATCGCCTCTTTATACGCGTGAAGCACATGTTCCCGCCCAGCAAGTGCCGATACCAACATCACCAGAGTAGACTCAGGCAAATGGAAATTAGTGATCAGGCAATCCAGTACTTTAAAACCATATCCCGGATAAATGAATATCTCAGTCCAGCCGCTTCCTGCCTTTAGAATGCCATCCTCTGTGGATGCTGACTCTACTGTACGGCAGCTGGTGGTTCCCACACAAACAATGCGGCCGCCGTTTTGCTTTGCATCATTGACCTTTTTTGCCTCTTCCTCTTCCACAGTATAGAATTCAGAGTGCATGTGATGAGCTTCGATCTCGTCCACCTTTACCGGACGGAAGGTTCCAAGTCCAACATGAAGAGTCACATGGGCAATAGAAACTCCCAAATCCTGAATTTCCATTAATAATTCTTTTGTAAAATGCAGTCCGGCTGTGGGAGCAGCCGCCGATCCCTCATGTTTTGCATAAACTGTCTGGTAACGGTTTTTATCCTTAAGCTGATGAGTGATATAAGGCGGCAAAGGCATTTGTCCCAGACGGTCCAGAATCTCTTCAAAGATCCCGTCATAGGAAAACTGGATAAGCCGGTTTCCTTCTTCCGCCATATCAATTATTGTTCCTTTTAACAGGCCTTCTCCAAAGGAAATTACCGTTCCCACCTTTGCCTTTTTACCAGGCTTTACAAGAATCTCCCAAATATCATTCTCTCTTCTCTTTAATAGAAGAATCTCTATTTTAGCCTCTGTCGCCTCTTTTACTCCAAACAGCCTGGCTGGGATGACCTTGGTATCATTAATGACCAGACAATCTCCCTTCCGCAAATAAGAAAGAATATCCCGAAAATGCTTATGTCTGATCTCACCAGTATGTTTATCCAGCACCAAAAGCCTGGAAGCAGAACGATCCTCAAGGGGATCCTGGGCAATCAGTTCTTCAGGCAGATCAAAATAAAAATCCTTAACATCCATAAAGTAATTCTCCTTTGTCAAAAATGCTCCTCTGCAGGGTGCTACGCAGAGAAGCATCTGTTTACGTATTGTTTGATGGTTTTGTGCTTAAGTCCGTTGTCTCTTCTTCCGGTTCTTCCTTCTCATCCATAAGAGTATGATAAACAGCCAAAAGATTTTCATCAGATTTTAAGGCCTTCTCAAGTCCACCATTTACCTTTTTTGCCTGCTCCTGCACAGCCTCTGACTGGTTTGTCTTCTCCATAAATTCAGACTCTTTTGGACTGATATCCGTCACAAGATAACAGCTTCCATCTGCTGCTGTTTTTGCATAGCATACCACCATGCTGGGAGCCAAGGTTTCTGATTGACGGAATTTAATGTCAAACTTGGCATAAACTACGTAATCACCGTCGCCCATACCGGGTGCTGTATAGCACGTCAGGTTTTCAAAGCTCTGGTAAAATTTTACTTCTTCTTCCATTCTGACGCCCTGTTCCTTTAAGGCATCTTCAGAAACTGTATTGCCATATACCTTTGAAAGTGCCTCTAAATCGCAGGTTTTTCTGGCCATGAAATAAGCTTCCATGAGATCATGGATTTCAGGTATGGCTTCTTCCTGGAGCGTAATCACTTGTTCTTCTGACTCCTCTGCCCCACTTTTGGCTTCATCTCCTGACGGATCTTCTGCCTCCGCCGATACATGATCCAAATTATTTCCCGCCTGTTCAGGCCCATCCAAAACGACAACGGCAAATATCAATATAATTACCGCAAAGGGAATAGCCAGAATTTTCAGAATCCGTCTGGTCTCTTCCTTTGAACCCTTCTTCCATTTTTCAATTAAATCTTTCATATGGGCTTGACCTCCTGGAGAATCAATCTCCTTTCCATTTTAACAAAAAAGCCAATAAAAATCAACAAATACTATTGCGCTTTAAAAGAATCTATAGTAGAATGTAAAAGATGCATCTGTAGCTCAGTGGATAGAGCAGTGGCCTCCGGAGCTGCGTGCGTAGGTTCGATTCCTATCAGGTGCATTCTTTTTTTATCAATTTTTAATCCTCTAAAAGCCTTATTCTATAAGGGCTTTCTCGTATTTATCAACTTTTCGTAAATCTTCCCACTACCCGGATTTTACTGATTTCAGCTGAAAGATAATAGGGCAAAATGTTACCCGTTAAACCTTGGAAATGCCCGACATTACATCTGTCATCTGATCATTTAAAACGTGGGTATATGTACTGTATGTCGTATTAATATCGGCGTGTCCTAAGAGTTTGCTGACCACGCTTATCTCTGTTCCTGCCTTTAACAGCCTGGAAGCAAATGTATGTCTGAGCGCATGAATTTTATAGTCTTGTGCTCCTACTACTCCAAGAACACTTTTAAACGTTCTCAATATATTCCGTTCAGAAACATATCTTCCACCAGCAGTACTTGCAACATAATCCGTATTGATTCTCTTTCTTCTATTATAATCCTTTATTTGTGTCAGAGGTGATATCGCCATGTCATTTAAAGGGATCAAGCGTTTTCCGACTCCGTTTTCGTAATATCACTGAAGGTTATCTTCTGTTGATACATTTCCTAACTGAATCCAGCCTATGTAATTGCAAACAGTATTATACGTCTGTGCAGGCCTGTCATAGGACACGGGCTTTAATATAGGGTATTTGACTGTGTTCATCCATAATTCTGCATAGTCGCGAAAGGATGTGGATTCTGCTTTTACAGTATATTTTGACCTGTCCTCATTATATTCCTTAATTTTACGATTAAGTCCTCTTTCGGTTTTAGCAGTAAATGATTTGTATAATGACTTTCTGTCTAGTCTTTTTCCTGCTGCATATCGGTATTCCTATGGTCCAGCCTTTCTTTATCTTATTGAACCATCACCTTTATCTCTTCTTTTTGTTTGCACATCGCTCATTATATTGAATCCTTTCCAAAATAATAGCGCATAGGCAATCCATTTGACCATGCTCATATTTTATCAAAATAAGTCGGATTTTAATAGCTTTTCCTGAAACTTCTTCATCTTATCCCGTCCAAAACCAGATATTTCCTGCAAATCAGCTTTGTTGTAATACGTCTTTACTGTAACTTATCTCCTACCTTTCTGAATTAATATTTTTACATGCAAAAAGAGCCAGTCTAATGACTGACCCTATGATGACGCCAGGCTTTAAATCGCCTCAGTTAATATACTTAAATTTTATTGTTCCTGTTTACTATATATCCCATTCCAACTTTTCGGATTATAAGTTCCTGTATCATTTGTAATTTCTATATTAGCAATTCCATCGTAAGTAAATGTTAAAACACCATTATAATAATTTAGTCTATCATTAAAAATGAAACATGCATTGGCATTATATGTGGATTGTCCTGGAACATATTGAAAAGCGTAAGTAGTTGCAAATTCATATCGACGTTCCGTATCCGCCCATTGTTTTATGATATAAAGATCGTCATTATATTTTTCTACTACAACGCCATGTGATAGTTCATCTTCAGCATATATAGGGTCTGAAAACCTTTCGTTAGCGACATAATATCCTTTAATATTCTCCCACTTTCCATTGTCTCTATATACATCTTTAATCCATGTTCCATCAGAACCAACTTTATAGCCATCTGGTGTTGTGGTATCGTGAAGCATGTAGCCACTTGCATCAAAATAGTATTGCTTTCCATCAATTTCTTTCCATGAGGAGGATGGATAATGTCCATCATCATTTTGATACCACCAGCCTACGCTATCTTGTTTCCATTCACCTGCAAATGAAACAATTGTACTATTTAAGGCAATTGTAGCAGTCATTAAAACAATCAATAACTTTTTCATATTTTTCTCCTGTAGTAAATAATTTTATATAATTGTATCATAATTGAGGGAAATTGGCTATAAATATACATGAAAAAGAAAATAGCGAACGACAAAGCATATATATATCCGCTTCAAACAGCTTCCTCAAACTAAGCAAATTATTCAGTGGGGTTGATTTTTTTATCCAGCTCTATGACTCACCTGGCAACTGGGAAATACATCGTCCTATTATCTCACTATAAAGCCTTTACTCTCCAAATATTTAACTGTTAGTCTCACCAGCTCCCCATTCATGATGGTGTTATTAATTGGATCGTCCCAAACGTGAGACGTATTATTCCTCACATCTACTACACCATGTAATCCTTGATTTATAATCTATATATACAGATGCCACAACCTTATTTCCTACCATCTTAGGTTCAACTTCCACTGCCTGAAATAAATTAATATTCTAAGAATTGAATTGATTAAAGCAATATCGTATAATAGGATATAAGGTATTGTTACCCTATGAATACAACAGTTCAAGCATCTCAATAAAACGCAGAACCAAGAAAATACTAATAAAGGTGGTTTATCAATGAAAAAGATTACTGCTTGTTTTATATTGATTTTAATTGTAGTTGCGCTTACTTCATGCGATAGTTCCACTGCGAAAACAATTATTAAAATGGAATTGACTGAGAGCTACGATACATCCGATCCTTTTGTAAATGAAAAACTCATATATGTATCGACCGATATTGATACGTTAGATTTAGATATAGCCTTTCAGATGAAAGGTGAAAGTGGTATTTTAGAGATCGCAGACAATGATACTGAACAAGTCTTTTGGAGTGAA
>JAEWRS010000339.1 GCA_023398855.1 Bacillota bacterium | reverse complement strand
TATAAACGCTTTTTTTCTGAAAACAGAAAGAAGAGCCTGATTGCAGCCACATTGCTTTGCATAACGGTTTTATCAGTCTGGGGGGCTTATAAATGGGAGTCCCTGGAGTACTATTTCAAACAGTGTTTTTATCCTGAAACAGTAGCGAATGATCATCTTACTGATGCATATAACAGTCTATTGATAAAGGATTTACTGAACAAAGCAAATCTGATTGGTGAAGTAGAGCTGTCAGAGCAGGAAATCCAGTCTTACTTTGATTATAGCTGGTATTATGATGGGGTGATAAAGGTTAATAACCGGGAATGGGGAAGAGAAAGGGAAGCGGAAGAGCTTACCGGATTAAAGGATATTCTGCCCCAGCATTACCACAATAATTATATGATTGCATATTTTATTTTATCCTATGGCTGGATTCCGGGAGTCGTACTGTTACTGGTTTTAGCCGGAATTTGTTTTTGGCTTTTTTCTATTGCATTGGAAATTAAAAATCCCATTGGCCAGTTGGCGGCGTTGTCCGCAGCATTGTGTATTACACTGCAGGCAGCTTTTTATATGATGGGCAATTTAGGATACCAATTTGGCTATTTTTGTGTGTTACCTTATTTGTCCGAAGGCAAAGTAAATCATATTACCAACATACTGTTAACAGGTATCCTTCTTTCTGCGTACCGCTATGATAAAGTAATTAAAGAACCTGGAGAAAATAATGCGGTGTCCTGGAGAACAGAAAGGACATGATGCACAAATAACAGGAAACAGACAAAGGAGCATGGGGTTCATCATGCTCTTTTGTTTTTGAGTGCAAATTAGATATGGAGTATCCACAAGAAGTATGCTATACTAATTTTGTTTATGTCTCGGCCACTCCTGCGTAAGCAGGAACTGAAGTTTTGATAAAAGAGAAGATTGTATTATTGTATCAGCCAAACTAATAAAAAGGAATTAAATATGAGAAAATTAGCGTTAAGTGATGAAATATTATTAAGGATTGAAAAACCTGCCAGGTATATTGGCAATGAAGTAAATGCAGTAGTAAAGGACCTTCAAAACGTGGCCATCCGTTTTGCCATGTGTTTTCCGGATGTCTATGAAATCGGAATGTCTCACCTGGGGATGCAGATTTTATATGATATGTTTAACCGCAGGGAGGATATTTACTGTGAACGCATTTTTTCTCCCTGGACGGACTTAGATCAGATCATGAGGGAGGAGAAAATCCCTCTTTTTGCCCTGGAATCCCAGGATCCCATTAAGGAATTTGATTTTATTGGAATCACTCTTCAATATGAAATGTGCTATACAAATATTTTGCAGGTCCTTGATTTGGGACAGATACCGATCCATTGGTCTGACCGGACAGAGGAAGATCCAATCATTATAGGCGGCGGACCATGTGCATACAATCCTGAGCCCTTGGCAGAATTCTTTGACATGTTCTACATTGGGGAAGGAGAAACCGTTTATTTTGAACTTATGGACCGTTACAAGGAAAATAAAGAAAAGGGTGGCAGCCGCCGGGAATTTTTAGAGATGGCTTCGGAGATCGATGGTATCTATGTGCCGGCCTTTTATGACGTATCCTATCAGGAAGACGGTACCATTAAGAGTATGAAGCCCAATAATTCTCATGCAAAGGAAAAGGTGACAAAGCAGCTGGTTGTTACCATGGACGAAGCATATTATATTGAAAACCCTGTGGTTCCTTTTATCAAAGTAACTCAGGACAGGGTTGTCCTGGAGGTTATGAGAGGGTGCATCAGAGGATGTCGTTTTTGCCAGGCAGGAAATGTGTACCGGCCTTTAAGAGAGCACAGCCTGGAATATTTAAAGGATTACGCCTGCAAGCTGATAAAAAGCACCGGCCATGAAGAAATTTCCCTTAGCTCGTTAAGCTCCAGTGATTACACTCATTTAGAAGGACTTGTAAATTTCCTGATTGATGAATTTAAAGACAAGGGAGTTAATATTTCCCTGCCTTCTCTTCGGATCGATGCTTTTTCTCTTGATGTCATGAGCAAGGTACAGGATATCAGAAAAAGCAGCCTGACCTTTGCGCCGGAAGCCGGTTCTCAGAGACTTCGTGATGTAATTAACAAGGGTCTGACAGAAGAGATAATATTAAAAGGAGCAGGCGAAGCCTTTCGCGGCGGCTGGAACCGGGTAAAGCTTTATTTTATGCTGGGACTGCCTACGGAAACCGTGGAGGACATGGAAGGAATTGCAGAGCTTTCGGAAAAAGTGGCGGAGATTTATTATGAGATACCAAAAGAACAGAGGAACGGAAAGGTTCAGGTAGTGGCAAGTTCTTCCTTCTTTGTTCCCAAACCATTTACTCCGTTCCAGTGGGCGAGAATGTGTACAAAAGAGGAATTTTTGGAGAGAGCTTATATTGTTAAGGACAAGTTTAAGGAAATGCTGAATAAGAAGAGCATGAAATATAATTATCATGAGGCCGACTTAACGGTCCTGGAAGGCGTTTTGGCCCGCGGGGACAGGAAAATTTCCGCTTTGATTGAAGAGGTTTACAGAAACGGAGCCATTTACGATTCCTGGTCGGAACATTTTAAAAATGATATCTGGATGAAGGCATTTGAAACCTGTGGCCTGGATGCGGATTTCTATACGGTCAGAGAAAGAGATCTAGAGGAAGTGTTCCCCTGGGACTTTATTGATGCGGGGGTAACAAAGGAATTTCTAAAAAGGGAATGGCAGAATGCCGTCAGTGAAAAGGTGACCCCTAACTGCCGGGAACAGTGTTCCGGCTGTGGAGCCATGAATTTCAAGGGAGGTGTCTGTTATGAAATTGAGAATTAAATTCTCGAAGCAAGGCCCTGTCAAGTTTGTGGGCCATCTGGATATTATGCGGTATTTTCAAAAAGCAATCAGAAGAGCTGACATAGACATAAAATATAGCGAAGGCTACAACCCTCACCAGATCATGTCTTTTGCATCACCCTTAGGAGTGGGCCTTACAAGCAATGGGGAATACATGGATATTGAAGTGAACCCCACAGAGGATAGCAAGACGATCATTAGCCGGTTAAATAACGCAATGGCAGAAGGTATTCAGGTTATGGAATGCCATATTCTTGATGATCGGTCAAAAAACGCCATGTCTCTTGTAGCAGCAGCAGACTATACCGTGACATTTCGGGAGGAAAAACAGCCGGAGAATTTGGAGGCATTTTTAAATGGTCTTTCGGAATTTATGGGACAGGACCATATCCTGATCACTAAAAAGACGAAAAGAGGCGAAAGAGAAGTGGACCTAAAGGCCTTTATCTATGAGCTTTCGGTTAGCGGAGAAACGATTTTTATGAAGGTATCTGCAGGAAGCGCAGATAATTTAAAGCCAGAATTAGTAATGGAGGCTTATTATCAGTGGCTGGGACAGACTTGTCCGGAGTTTGCCTTCCAGATTCAGAGAGAAGAGGTTTATGGCAATACGGCTGATGAGGAACACCGTATTTTTGCGCCCTTGGGGCTTATAGGAGAATCCCTTGAATAAATTAATCATAACAAGATGGAACGGTTCCGTTATCACCCTTCTTCAGTCAGGCAAGGAGACTGTCCAGGTTGATATTGAGCCTGGGGAAAGCCGTTCTGTTTTAGGTAATATTTATATTGGAAAGGTCAATCACATCGTTAAAAATATCAACGCAGCCTTTGTAGATATAGGAGGCGGACAAATGGGCTACTTAAGTATGTCTGATGCCTGTATTTATTTTGCAGACCAGAAGCACTGTGATAGAAAGCTGCGTCAGGGTGATGAGATCATTGTCCAGGTTGAACGGGAAGCGGTAAAGACAAAGGCGCCGGTCCTCACCGGAAACTTAAATTTTACCGGCCGTTATTTTGTGCTGACCTCAGGAAAGAAGCAGATTGGTTTTTCCACCAGGATCATTGATCAGACATGGAAGCAGGAGATGAAGCAGTATCTGGAATTATGGAAAGAAGAGGACTTTGGCATTATTATCCGCACAAATGCTTATAAGATTCCCAAAGAAACGCTGGAAGCAGAACTGATCCGGCTAAAGGAATCCTACCGGAAAATGTTGGACAATGCAAGGCACAGGACCTGCTACAGCCTTCTTTACAGCTCCGCACCTTCTTATTTAACTGGTTTAAGGGATAGTCTTAAGGCATCCCTGGAGGCGGTGATTACTGATGAAACAGACATTTACGAGGCCATTCATGAATATCTGGCTCAGTATCAGCCGGAAGATTTAAGGCTTCTTACACGGTATGAGGATGACCTCCTCCCCTTAAGAAAGCTTTACAGGATCGAAAAAACTATGGAAGAGGCTTTGGAAAAAAAGGTCTGGCTGAAATCAGGGGGATATCTGGTTATTGAACCTACGGAAGCACTGGTGGT
>JAEWRS010000325.1 GCA_023398855.1 Bacillota bacterium | reverse complement strand
GAAATCCTAATGCTTCTTCGTGCAAATAAAAAATATTCAAAAGAAGTTTCTCTGTTTGAACCGATCGGCGTAGACAAGGATGGAGAGACTGTAAGCCTTGTAGATGTTATTGAAATGGAAAATAAGGAAACCCTGGAAACCATTATATTAAAGCAGGATATTAAGGAACTGTATGAAGCCTTTGACAGCTGCTTAAAAGACAATGAAAAAACAATTATTGGAATGAGGTACGGGCTTCATGGGGGGAAGGAATATACCCAGCGGGAGATTGCAGATGTTATGGGAATATCCAGGTCCTATGTATCCAGGCTGGAAAAAAAAGCTTTGGAGCGGTTAAGAGATGAACTTAAAAAAAATTGTATTTAAGTAATAGAATTTTATTAATTTAAAACGCATAGATTTTGAGTGTTTTAGGAATAACGGCATGAATCCATTTAAACGGTTGAAAAGAGTGAAAAGTCTGGGAGACCCTATAAGCAGGGTGTTCCGGACTTCTTTGCTGTCAGGAAAAGTGCGCGCCTTCAGCTCCTGTCTGACAGTTGTTTTGATTTGAAAGTTTTCATTCAGGACAACCCTATCCAGAAGAAATTTTAATTTAGCCTATCCCTTTGTGATTACTGTAGTTTATGATTAATATAGTTGACAAACAGGCAAAATCATAATAATATGTTAAGAAGGATATTCCATACTAAACATATATGTATAATCCAATATGAGAAATATATACAATGCTCAGGAAAAGTATCTGATAAATTATTTTTAGGAGGGCGGCAATTATGAAAAAAACAATCTTTCAAAAACTAAATAAGGTAGTTGGTGTCATGCTGGTTTTTGTGATGGTGGTGTCCCTTGCAGCCTGTGCAAAGCCAGATTCCACTCCAGGAACTAAGAATCCGGCAAAGGATAACAAAACAGAGGAACAATCAGCAGATGGTGTGAGTTCAGAGGAAAAGATCTTAAATATCGGTATGACCGATTCTATCAGCAGTGTAAATCCTTTGTTGATGGATGCAACTGAGATTATGAAGACTTCCACTGCGATGGAATTTTTACCACTTGTTGAGTTAAACCGTAATCTGGAATTTGAGGGAATGCTGGCTTCTTCCATTACCACAGAGGACAACATTCATTTCACGGTGAATATCGACCCCAATGCATGCTGGTCTGACGGTCAGCCGGTAACTGCGGATGATGTGGCATACACTGTTCTTAAACTGTCAAGCCCCATCCGTGCCAATGCCAACATGGCGCTTTATGCCATTGAAGGCGTGGGAGACGATGGGTTTTCAGAGGAGGGGGCAACGGAAATATCCGGTGTTAAGGCAATAGACAGCAAGTCTGTCTTATTTACGACCAAATACAAGATGGCTCTTACCACCTTCCAGAATACTTATGGACGTTATATACTGACCCTGCCAAAGCATGTTCTGGAGAATGTAGCGGATGAGGATCTGGCTGGCTATGACTGGTTTCATTCCCCCACAGTGGTAAACGGTCCCTACCGCATTACTTCCGTTGACCTGCAGCATTATGTGTCTTATGAAGCAAATGATAAGTACTGGAAGGGAACGCCAAAGATTAACCGGTTAAATATAAAGATCGTGCCGGCAGCACAATTGCTGACAGGACTGCAGTCCGGGGAGATTGATTTTGTGCAGCAGACCACTGGCGGTGTTTTGCAGGAGGATTATGCCAGCGTGGAAGCTCTTGGAAATATCACCGTAAATTATGGTGCACCTGTCACTAATCAGTCGATCTTTTTTAATACCGCCACAGTCACGGATCCGCGTATCCGTCAGGCGATACTTTATGGCATTGACCGGCCTTCTGTAATCACCGGACTTTTAAACGGAAAAGGGGAAGTAGTAGACGGTTTCCTGTCCAGTGCAGGACCTTTTTATGATGCAGGCCTGACTCCTGCTTCATATGATCCGGAAAAAGCCAGGGAATTAGTCGCTCAGGCAGTTGCGGACGGCTGGGATGCTAAAAGAACTTTGAACTTCTATGTAAACAGCGGTGATACCACGTTCTGCCAGGCCGCAGATTATATTGCTGCAAAACTGGAGGAGATTGGTATAAAAGTACAAGTGACTACCGTGGACCTATCCAGCCTCATGACCAAGGCCGGAAACAAGGATTTTGATATGCTGGCAGTACAGTATACCTATGCACCGGTAGATCCTTATCCGGACATTAACTGGTTATTATCTGCAGACGGTTGGACCGGCTACGTAAATGATACCATATCCCAGGCGCTGGCAGGAACCCAGGTTACCAGTGATGTGAAAGAAATCAGGGAACAATACCGGAAAATTGATACCGTTGTGCAACAGGAGGTTCCCATGATCTCTGCCTATATCATAAGCGCAATCGGAGCCGTGAATAAAAGAGTGGTGAATGCAACACCTGATGTATATGGATCTTTTAATAATATTCACCAATGGGATGTGACACAATGAATCCGTTGCTGAAGGTTGATTCGCTGGAAATGGCATTTTCCACCGGCACCAAAGATATCAAATGCTTAGACAGGGTCAGCCTTGAATTAAACCAAGGCGAGATCCTGTGTCTTGTTGGGGAATCGGGTTCAGGCAAAAGTGTTACGTTTTTGTCAGTCATGGGCTTGCTTTGTGAAAACGGAAAAATTACCGGTGGAAGTGTAATGTTTCGTGGGCAGGAGCTGCTGGGATTGCCGGAGAAGGAATTAGACCGGATCAGGGGAAGTGAGATGACCATGATTTTTCAGGATTCCATGGCCAGCTTAAACCCGCTTTTTACCATCGGGAACCAGATCATGGAAACCATGCGGATTCATTTGAATTTGGACAGAAAAACTGCAAAGGAACGGGCAGAGCTCCTTCTTGGTAAGGTAGGTCTGCCGGATCCTTCTTCAATTATGAATAAATATCCCCATACCCTGTCAGGCGGCATGCAGCAAAGGGCCATGATTGCTATGGCCCTTGCCTGCAATCCGAAGCTCCTCATTGCAGATGAGCCCACCACCGCGCTGGATGTTACGATTCAGGCGCAGATTATGGAGCTCTTAAGAAGCTTACGGGAAGAGCTTCATATGTCAATCGTTTTAGTTACCCATGACATGGGACTGGTAGCAGAAATGGCGGATCGGGTTATGGTTATGTACGCCGGGCAGATTGTCGAGGAGGCAGATGTCCAAGATTTATTTAAAAAACCGGGGCATCCTTATACACAGGCACTGCTGGGGTCCATTCCCAGTATCAGAGATAAAGAAGAGAGAGAGCTGTTGACGATTGAGGGCACTGTTCCGGAGTATTATGGTGAAATCAAAGGCTGCCGTTTTTCAAACCGCTGCCCCTATGCTGCCGATGGATGTAATCTGGAGCAACAGTTAGTTGAATTAGAAAAAGGACACAAAATCAGGTGCTGGCTAAGGTCAAAAACCCGGGAGCGGAAGTCGCAAACATCAGGAGGGAACTAACACATGCAAAAGGAAAGACAGCCTCTGGCGGAGATAAAAGGATTAAAAAAATATTATCCGGTCCGTGACGGAATCATTCCTCATACGGTTGGATTGATCCATGCTGTGAATGGCGTGGACTTTCAACTGTATCCCGGAGAAACACTGGGACTGGTGGGAGAGTCTGGCTGCGGAAAATCTACCATAGGACGTCAGCTGGCAGCGCTGGAGACGCCTACCGCCGGCAGTATTATTTATGATGGTTATCCGCTTGAGGACCGGAAAGCTTCAGAAATGAGGCGGATCCGCACTCAGATACAGATGGTGTTTCAAGATCCATATACCTCTCTTAATCCGAAAAAGCGTATCTTTGATACCCTATCCTATCCAATGCTGTACCATGGTATCAGCACAAGGCAGAATGTTCATAGTGAGGTTGAGCGTCTGCTTGATATGGTTGGACTTCCCCAAAATTCCAAGTGGCGTTATCCCCATGAGTTTTCTGGTGGTCAACGGCAGAGGATTGGGATTGCAAGAGCACTTTCTCTTCAACCCAGACTTGTAATCTGCGATGAACCAGTCAGCGCTTTGGATGTATCAATACAAGCTCAGATTTTAAATTTACTTCGGGATTTGCAAAGAGAGCTGAAGCTTACTTATCTGTTCATTGGCCACGGTCTGGATGCAGTTAAATACATCAGTGACCGTATTGCTGTCATGTATCTTGGCAAAATAGTGGAGCTTGCCGATGCAAAGGAATTGTTTGAACATCCGGTGCATCCTTATACACAGGCTTTATGCAGTGCGGCACCGATTCCTGACCCGGATGCAAGAAGCAGGAAACGAGTGATATTGCAGGGAGAGCTGCCTTCCAATAAGAATATGCCTTCCGGCTGTCATTTTCATAGCAGGTGTCCTTATGCAATTGAGGAATGTAATCGAATGGAGCCGGCACTGATACCCATTGAGCCAGGAAGCGGACATTTTGCAGCCTGCCCTGTTCTGACCCTGGGAAAGCGGCCAAAGGAG
>JAEWRS010000299.1 GCA_023398855.1 Bacillota bacterium | reverse complement strand
CGCTCAAACACATGCTCCTGGAACTCTTCGGAGATACCGATCCCTGAATCAGCCACCTTTACATAGAAAAACTTATGGTCGGCATCAAGGGTTACCCGGACCCAGCCGCCCTCCACATTATATTTGATGGCGTTCTCCACCAGATTGCTTAATGCCAGGGACAGTTTCATCTCATCTACATCGGCAGTAACCTCTCTGATGCTTTCAAAGGTCAGTTCTACATTACGCCTTCCTGCAATAGGACGAAGCCTCTTTAAGATCAGCTCCATCAGGCCGTTAATATTCACCTGAGCGATGTTTAAATTCCCGCCTGAAGTCTTGTCCATGCGGACCAGTGACAAGAGGTCATCAATAATCTTGTTTTCTCGTTCGATTTCTTCGGATATATCACTTAAAAACTCCCTGTAAAGCTCTGCCGGAACATCCTCCAGCCCCATGAGGGAATCGGCCAGCACACGGATAGAAGTAATGGGAGTCTTTAACTCGTGGGAGACGTTTGATACGAATTCTTCCCTGGACTGATCTACCGCTTTCAGCTTCTTTAAAGTCAGGTTAATGGTCTCCGTAATTTTCAGGGTTTCCTTATAAGCATAAGCACTGACCTCTTCATCCATATTTCCTTCAGCAACTCTGTTCAGCATCCGCTGCAGCTCCCAAAATGGCTTTACAAGAAACTTTACAAGGAATACTACAATAATCGCCAAAACGAAAATGATCATGAGCTGCAGAAACTGTCCCTTTTCCGAAACAATGGCGATCCTGTTCAGCAAATCCTCCGTTGATGCGGTCACAATCATGACTCCTGCAATTTCTTTTTCCTGGCTGTTGGAATAAATGGGGATAGTAAGCGCGGAATAATGCTTTTCAGAATTGTACTTACTGCTGTTTTCCCCGTCAAAGCACCGGATAACCTCTTCAGAAACGTTGATCTTCCCCACAGAAAGGGAAAAGGTATCGCTGATGATCCTGAAGTTCCGGTTCACCACCACAATCCGCCCATTAAACATATCAGCCTTTATGGACATTTCATTGTCCAAAAGCTGGTCTTTGGGTTCCATGGTCAAGTATCCGATTCTTGTCATCTTATTGCTTAAGATCCAGCACTGGTTTTGAATTTCCTGCATCCTGGAGTCAACCAGGTTCTGCTGGTAAGCCCCCAGCAGAACTGAATTCTGTATGATTATAGGAATACAGCCCACCACCAAAAGGACAAGGATCAAAGTGACCCGCAGGCTCATGGCATGTTTCTGATTAAAAATCCTGATCTGGAACACGACCGCCCACCTCCAAATTTATTTCTGTCATACGTCCAGCCTTTTGGTACAGGCAATTGCCAAAGCTCCCGGCCCTATATGGCAAGAGACGCTCAAAGAAAGATTGTCCACATAAATTTCTCCTGTTTCCGGAAAAATCACTTCCAGCTCTTTCTTAAATTCAATGGCAGCCGATTCGTTATTGGAATGGGCAACGGCAATACTGGTACAAAATCCCTCCGGATCACCAAAGCGCTCCTCCATATCCTTTTTTGCTGCTGCAATCATTATGGTTTTGGCCTGTTTCATTGTTCTTGCTTTCGCAAAGGCATCCAGCTTCTCTCCCTGAATGGTAAGAACAGGCTTAATTCTTAAAAACGTTCCTAAAAGAGCCGCTGCCGGAGTGATTCTGCCGCCCTTTTTTAAGTATTCCAGCGTATCTAAGGTAATATATATAGTGGAATCCATCCTGGTACCTTCAAGCTTGTCCTTGATGGCAGCAGCAGCCATCCCGGAATCTGCCATGTTCTTAGCCTCCAGGACCGACTGCCTTTGAGTAACTGAAATCCTCTGATTGTTGATCACAAACACCTTTCCTTCGTAATCATCTGCCAGCATCAGGGCAGTCTGGCATGCGCTGCTTAATCCGCTGGACATGGGAATATGGACTATTTCCTCATACTCCTCCAAAAGTCTGTTCCATAAATCCAGGATGTCTGCCGGCGAAGGCTGAGAGGTGGAAATATCCACCCCTTCCTCCAGCTTTTTATAAAAATCGTTACGTTTCAGACTAATATCTTCATAAAATGTCTCTCCAGCCATCATAAAGGGCATGGGCACCACATAAATACCGGCTTCCCGCCCCTGTTTCTGGGTTATTCCGCTGTTGCTGTCTGTTACTATCGCTACCTTCATTTCCGTTCTCCTTTAGTTCTGCATGCACTGATATACGGCTACACTGTTATGGCAGTCTCCTCGTCTTCACCTGCAGAAGTATAAAGCTGATAATACATTCCCCGCTTTAACAGCAGTTCCTCATGATTTCCTTCTTCCACAATATTACTGTCAGACAGCACCAGAATCCGGTCCGCATTCTGAATGGTGGTAAGACGATGGGCAATGGTCAGGGTGGTGCGGCCTACTGCCAGACGATCCAGTGACTGTGAAACCAGGTGTTCACTCTCATTGTCAAGTGCTGAGGTAGCTTCATCCAGAATAAGTACCTGAGGATTCTTAAGAAACACTCTTGCAATGCTGATTCGCTGCTTCTGCCCTCCTGAGAGCTTTAGTCCGCGCTCTCCCACATAGGTGTTATAGCCATCTTTCAGTCCATGAATAAATTCGTGGGCGCCGGCCAGTTTTGCTGCCTGAATTACTTCCTCCATGGAAGCACCCGGATGACCATATTCAATATTTTCGAAAACAGTTCCTGAAAACAGGTATACATCCTGCTGTACCACTCCTACCGTACTTCTCAGACTCTCCAGAGTCACATTTTTAATATCCTGGCCGTCAATGAGTATCTCACCCACAGTAGGATCATAAAATCGGGGGATTAAGTTGCATAATGTAGTCTTTCCACCTCCGGAAGGACCTACAAGAGCCACCCGCTCTCCCTGCCTGATATTTAAGTTTACGTCAGTCAGCACCGGATTATGGTCATCCGGATACTCAAAGGAGACCTGGCGAAAGGTAATAGTTCCTTTTACATCATGAAGAGGCTTTGACCCCTCCTCATCAAAAATATCCACATTGGCATCCATCAGCTCAATAAAACGTTCAATTCCGGTCATTCCTCTCTGGAACTGCTCCGCAAATTCAATGATCCTTCGTATGGTGGCAAGAAGTGTGGTCACATACAGGGTATAAGCCACCAGATCTCCCGGTTCTATCAGACCTTTTATCATGAATATGCCGCCTGCAACAATAACCACCACATACATCAGGCCGTCAAACATCCGGATTGTATTCTGGAAAGCAGCCATGTACTTATAGGTTTTCCGTTTGATCTCCAAAAATTCCAGATTATCCTTGTTAAATTTCTCAATCTCAATCTTTTCATTGGCAAACGCCCGGACAACCCGGTTTCCAAGAAGGCTGTCTTCGATCCTGGCATTCAGCTCTCCGATATGATTTCTCTGGTGTTTAAAGGCCCTTCTTACCTGCAGGTTAAAATAAGTACAAGATATAGCCATTAACGGAATTAACATAAAAATGATAAGTGTCAGGGGAAGGTTGATACCCGCCAAAATAATAAAAGAAACCACTGTCTTTAGAAAGGCAATAAAAAATTCCTCCGGACAGTGATGGGCAAACTCTGTCACATCAAACAGGTCACTGGTGATCCTGGACATGATCTGTCCGACCTTGGTGTTATTAAAATAGTTGTCCGATAACTTTTGTAAATGCTCAAACGCATCCTGCCTCATGTCTGTCTCAATGGCAGCTCCCATAACATGGCCTGTATAAGCCATATAAAAGCTTGCCATCCCGTCTATGATCCTAAGGCCGAAATAAACTGCACCGATTCCTATGATCATCTGTACTGTAAGGGTGGTAATATCTCTCAGTCCCTGATTGGTAATATAACGCAGAATCAAAGGCAGCACCATCTCACAAATAGTGGTAAGCGACGCACAAAATAAATCCATGGCCATGACTTTTGTATACTTCTTATAGTAGGGCACAAAGCGCTTCAGCAATGTGCCCGTTCTCATCTCGTTTTGTTTCATATAATCCTCTACTCTATAATCTTAATATTTTTAATGAGCCCTAAGGCCCAATCCTTTTCCCCCGGTTTTCTGCTCACGATATTTATGTTCATGCGCTGTTCTTTATATAATACCTGGGCTGACATTCCATAAAGAACTTCTCCTTCCCGTTCCTCCGGCTCATAAAAAGCTGCCCGGACATTGGCCTTCCCCACATCAAAATCCATGATTTCAGGCCCTTTCCCCTGTTCAAACCACTGCTTCTTAAACTCCGCTTTACGTCCTTCAAAAATAGCTGCATAAACGTAATAATCATGGCCCCCATATATCTCTCCGTCATAATAATGGTCCATGGTTCCGTTGTATGACTCATCATAGAGAAAATTTCCCGGAATTCCAAAGTTCATATTACCGATCTTCCGGTAAACTAAATTCTTACGACAGCCGATAGAATCCTCCTCAGTCAAAGGCTCCACACCTTTTAAATCTAAGGGAATATGGCCGTCAAGACTGCATACCTCCAGGTACTCTTTCTTAGGAAAGGGAAGCTTGCGGTCCATGGAAAGAGCCTTTTCCAGAAGCTCTATAATCTCCCTGTTAACTTTCAGATCCTGTTTGCTTCGGTCCGACGGCATGAAATAGCAAAACTGATGCAGCAGGACCATGGCGCTGTTTCTGTAAAAGCAGGCATCCTTTTCCAATTCGTTCCATACAAAAAAATCCCTGGCAAATGCAACACCAATACCAGAATGTACCATCCCTTTTATCTCTTTAAAAGAAAATGACCGAATATGGGTGATCAG
>JAEWRS010000284.1 GCA_023398855.1 Bacillota bacterium | reverse complement strand
GGTTGGCGGAGAGATGGAAAGGCAGGCGGAAAAAAAGCTGACAAAGGATGCGCTTCTTTTCCTTGATACGGGAAGGATTTATGACCAGGAGTTTGAAGCGGATTTAAAAGCTGCTTTTGAATTTTGTTATCCCTTTGAGGCTGATATCAGGCTGCATACCAAGCTGACAGTGTCCGAGTTAAAAAAGCAGGGACAGTTTGTGGATGAAGAGGAAAGCGGATTTATTCCTGATTTTCAAAAGAAAGAAAACTATACTAAGGATCTCTTAACACCTGAGGGGACGGCAGGAGGAGCTTTCCGGGGTACTGCCTATCACAGAGCCTTAGAGCTTATTGACTTTGGAAAGGTGAGAACCAGGGAAGAACTTCGGAATGCTCTGGACGGATTTAAGAACCACCGGCGGATGGATGAGGAAAGCCTTTCTCTTATATCAGAAAATGTTCTTATGTCCTTTTTAACC
Source organism: Bacillota bacterium (assembly GCA_023398855.1). Classification (GTDB taxonomy): domain Bacteria; phylum Bacillota; class Clostridia; order Lachnospirales; family Lachnospiraceae; genus Lacrimispora. The sequence continues at coordinate 2,453 of JAEWRS010000284.1, read as the reverse complement.
TCATCCCTTGGAAAACGGCTTGCGGCTGCCCAGTCGGAGGGGCGGTTAAAAAAGGAGCAGCAGTTTGTGGTAGGCATTCCTGCCAGGGAAATGGATGCGGGGGATTCTGATGAACGGATCCTTATCCAGGGTATCATGGATGCCTATATGGAGGAGGAAGGAGGTCTGGTTCTGGTGGATTATAAGACGGATCATATCAGACAGGGAGAAGAAAAGCTGCTGATTGACCGGTATCAGACCCAGATGGATTATTATCAGCGGGCGCTGGAACAAATGACAGGGAAACCGGTCAGGGAAAAAATAATTTATTCCATGGCTTTAGAAAAGGAAATAACCCTGGGCTGAAAGCGTTTAAATATTGATAAAAAGCGACAATATGTTAAAATAATGGAAGATGTCTATAAGTACAAGGAGAAGAACAAATATGATACCAGATCATGAAGTGAGACTTACCCAAATGACAAAAACTGCCGGCTGTGCCGCCAAGATAGGTCCTGGAACTCTTGCAGGGGTTTTGGAGAACCTTCCGAAATTCCAGGATCCCAATCTGATGGTGGGGATCGAAACCTCTGATGATGGGGCAATCTATAAGGTAAATGAGGAAATAGCATTGATCCAGACCCTTGATTTCTTCACTCCTGTGGTGGATGATCCTTATACATTTGGCCAGGTAGCTGCCGCCAATGCTCTGAGCGATATTTACGCCATGGGAGGGGAACCGAAAGTGGCTCTTAATATTGTAGCATGGCCCAACTGTGTCAATCCGGCTCTTCTGGGAAAGATCCTGGAAGGGGGAGCCTCTAAGGTCCTTGAGGCGGGAGCAGTGCTGGCCGGAGGTCATTCCATTCAGGATGACGAGCCAAAGTACGGACTGAGTGTGACCGGGTTTGTCCATCCGGACAAGGTTTTTAAAAACTGCGAAGCAAGACCAGGAGATATTCTCATTCTGACAAAGCCCTTGGGCACCGGAATTGTCAATACGGCAGTCAAGGCAGATATGGCCTCAGAAGAGGCCAGGGAGGAAGTGATCCGCGTCATGACCTCTTTAAACAAGAAGGCAAAGCAGGTAGCAGAGCATTACGAGGTACACAGCTGTACCGATGTCACAGGCTTTGGGCTGGCAGGCCATGCGGTGGAGATGGCAGACGGCAGCGGGGTGACCATAGAGATTTTCGTTAAAAATCTGCCCATCCAAAAGGAAGCGAAAGATCTTGCGCAGATGGGACTGATCCCAGAAGGGGCTTACCGGAACCGTTCTTTTACAGAGGACAAGGTGGATTTTGGTGACGCAGAGGAGTATATCTGTGATATATTCTGTGATCCCCAGACCTCCGGAGGACTTTTGATCAGTGTTTCTCCTGAAGACGGGGAAAAGATCTTAAAGGATCTGGAGAAGGCTCAAATGGACACTGCCTACGGCATCATCGGCCGGGTCGTGGAAAAAGAAGAAAAATCAGTAAAGTTGAGGTAAGGGAAATGATCTATCTGGATAATGCGGCGACCACCTTCCGGAAGCCGGAGGAGGTGAGACAGGCTGTGGCCGATGCCATGGTTTCTCTTGGAAACTCCGGCCGAGGGGCTTATGGGGCCTCTCTGGACGCATCCCGCCTGATTTTTGACACCCGCAGGCTCTTGGCAGAGCTTTTTCATGGAGGAGATCCTTCCCGGGTGGCTTTTACAGCCAATTCAACGGCCAGCTTAAATCTGGCAATCCAGGGACTGCTGGAACCGGGAGATCATGCCATCACCACCATGATGGAGCATAATTCCGTGCTGCGCCCATTATACCGCATGGAGGAACAGGGTGTGGAGTTAACAATCCTGCCTGCAGATGAAAAGGGCAGGGTTGCCTATGAGGATTATGAAAAAGCCGTACAGAAAAATACAAAGGCAGTGGTTTGTACCCATGCCTCTAATTTAACGGGAAATCTAAATGACTTAGCAATCATCGGCACAATATGCAAAAGGCATGGACTCCACCTGATCGTGGATGCTTCCCAGACTGCCGGAGTATTTGACATTGATATGGAAGTCATGGGAATTGATGTTTTATGCTTTACCGGGCATAAGGGACTTTTAGGTCCCCAGGGAACGGGAGGGATCTGTGTCCGGGAGGGAATTTCCATACGTCCTCTCCTTGTGGGAGGCAGCGGAGTCAAAAGCTACTTAAAGACCCAGCCCGAGGAAATGCCGGAAGCCCTGGAAGCAGGAACCTTAAACGGCCATGGAATCGCAGGACTTCATGCGGCCCTCCTGTATCTTGAAAAAACAGGAATCAAGACCATCCGGGAGAGGGAGCTAATGCTTATGAGACGGTTTTATGAAGGGGTAAAGGATATTCCTGGAGTGCGGATATATGGGGATTTTTCGGAAAAAGCACTGAATTGCCGCGCCCCGGTGGTTGCTCTTAATATAGGAGATTACGATTCCGGGGAAGTAGCTGACGAGCTGGC
>JAEWRS010000270.1 GCA_023398855.1 Bacillota bacterium | reverse complement strand
TATGAGCTTCATGGCTTTTGTAATCTGTTCGGTACTGGAAATACTGTCTCTTCTTCGTTTGATATCCCTAATGGATGCCATGATTGTTCACCTGCCTTTAAAAAACACCTGCTTTGCATTCGTTAATTGCCTTTACCAGCAATTCCTCCGCCTCAGGTGTAATCTGCTTCGTCTCGCGGATGCTTGCAGGGATTTCAGAATATTTGCTGTCAATGAAGCTGGACAATGCCTTTTCAAAATCAAGGATTTTACCAGTCGGTATATCCAGAAGAAGCTTCCTGGTGACTGCAAAGATAATGATAACCTGGTATTCAACCGGAATCGGCTGATACTGCCCCTGCTTTAATACTTCTCTGATTCTCTCGCCCTGAGCAAGCTGCTCTGCCGTCTCCTTATCAAGCTCGGAGCCAAACTGCGCAAAGCTTGCAAGCTCGCGGTACTGCGCCAGTTCCACACGAATGGGAGCTGCGATCTTCTTCATTGCCTTGATCTGGGCGGAGCCGCCTACACGGGATACAGAAAGACCTGCGTTGATGGCAGGACGGAAGCCAGAGTTAAACATTTCTGTCTCCAGATAAATCTGTCCGTCTGTAATAGAAATAACATTAGTAGGAATGTAAGCAGAAACATCACCCGCCTGTGTCTCTATGATTGGAAGTGCTGTTAAGGAACCTCCTCCCATTTCTTCTGAAAGCCTGGAAGCTCTCTCCAAAAGTCTGGAATGGAGATAGAAGACATCGCCAGGGTATGCCTCTCGGCCCGGCGGTCTCTTAAGAAGCAGGGACAGGGTACGGTAAGCTGCTGCATGTTTACTTAAATCATCGTAAACAACCAGCACGTCCTCACCATTTTCCATCCATTCCTCTCCAATGGCACATCCGGAATAAGGTGCAATGTACTGAAGGGGCGCCAGATCGGAAGCGGTCGAAACTACGATAGTCGTATAGTCCATGGCTCCGTACGATTCCAATGTCTTCACAATAGTTGCAACGGTAGATGCTTTCTGGCCGATGGCTACATAAATACAATGAACCCCCTGGCCCTTCTGATTAATAATGGTATCAAGGGCAATCGCCGTCTTTCCTGTCTGGCGGTCACCAATGATCAGCTCACGCTGTCCTCTTCCAATGGGAATCATGGCATCAATCGCCTTGATGCCTGTCTGAAGAGGAGTATCTACTGATTTTCTGTCAATAACTCCGTGAGCCACACGCTCAATCTTACGGAATTTTTCGGTCTGGACCGGTCCCTTTCCATCAATGGGCTGTCCTAACGCATTTACAACACGGCCGGTCAATGCATCGCCTACAGGCACCTCCACCACTCGTCCGGTAGTCTTGACGGTATCGCCCTCACTGATCGCGCCGGTGCCCAGTAAAACCGCACCAACGTTATCTTCTTCCAGGTTCAGCACCATGCCGTAGATTTCTCCCGGGAACTCAAGAAGCTCCCCCTGCATGGCATTTTCAAGGCCATGGATACGGGCAATTCCGTCAGCCACCTGAATGACTGTACCAACATCAGAGACATCCAGTTTCGTAGAATATCTTTGAATCTGCTCCATGATGACAGAACTGATCTCTTCTGGTCTTAAATTCATTAAGGTTTGCACCTTCTTTCTAAGATTATTAATGAAGTCCGATTGGCCTGATGGCCTGACGGACAACTGATTTCCTGATTACAGGCTGAGCCTTCCAAAAAAATTATGGATTAAAAAGGAAATCAAGTCAGCTGCAGTTTTAATAAACTGCGCCGTAATTCATAAATCTGCGTCTTAACGCTTGAATCCACCACCCGGTCTCCGATCCTGATCACCATACCGCCAATGAGTGACAGGTCTACCTGATAATCCATCTCAAATTCCACATATGAAGTGGTATCCAGCAATTTTTCTGCAAGCCGGGCCTTCTGCCCTTCACTTAATGCAACAGCGCTGGTCACATGGGCCACACCGATATTCTTATATTCCTTGACAGCGTTTACGAAGTATTCACAGATTGCCGGAATCTCCTTCTGTCTGCCTTTGTTGACAATGACTGCCAGAAAACCCATCAGATCATCCGATACGCGACCGTCAAATATATTCTTAATAATTCCGATTTTCTCGTCCTTTACAATCTTCGGGTTATCAAGAAGCTCCGCCAATGACTGATTCTCACGCCAGATCATCTGCAGGCCTTTCACTTCCTCAAACAAAGCGTCCAATTCCTGCTTTCTTAAGGCTTCTTCAAACAATGCATCGCCGTATACTTTTGATACTAGCTTTGCCATGTGCTCTCACCCATCTCTTTCAAAGTTTCGTCAATCAGGGCATCCTGCACCGTAGTGTCAATGGAAGCAGCCACAACCTTACCTGCCATAAGAGAAGCTATAGATATGATCTGATCCTTCATATCATCAAGCGCCTTCTTTCTCTCCAGTTCCACCTCGCGGTTGCCCCGTGTAACAATCCGGGCCGCTTCTTCCCTGGCTTGTGCAATAATCTCTGCCTAACGCTGCTTCGCTCTTTTTCTGGCATCCTCTAAGATTTCTTCTGCTTCCTTCTTCACTTCCTGAAGTCTGGCCTCATATTCTTCCTTCATTGCATGGGCCGTTGCCTTATCGTCAGCGGCATTTTTTAACTCTCCGGCAATCTTCTGTTTTCTTCTTTCCAGGACTTCCCGTACCGGATTGAACAGCATATAGGACAATGCAAAAAACAGGATGAATATGTTGATACCCGCCACAAATGAACCGAAAAGCAGCTGTGGGTCAAATCCCAATAATCGTTCCAAGGTTTCGCCTCCTCTCGCTCTTTATTCTTTCCCCGTTCCGCGGTGCGGCTTTTGCACCGCCATTCCATTCTTTAGCTGAATGGCTTTAAGAACATGAGGATAGCGGCAACAGCGAAACCATAAAGACCGGTTGTCTCGGCAACGGCCTGTCCTAAAAGCATGGTAGATGTAATATCAGCTTTTGCTCCCGGATTGCGTCCAACTGCAGCAGCCGCATGTCCTGCTGCAATACCCTGTCCAATACCAGGTCCGATACCTGCGATCATCGCAAGACCTGCACCGATTGCTGAGCAGCCTAAGATAAAATCCTGTCCTGAAAAACCGTTCATAGAAAATTTCCTCCTGAATTTAATATTATTAAAGTCTAATCCATCTTATCATTGACATATACCATAGTCAGCATACAGAACACATAGGTCTGGATACAGCCTGAAAATACGTCACAATATACGTGTAAGAACGATGGAATACCGATCTTTACAAAGATTGGCATCATTCCATACCACAATCCCATAATTACAACACCTGACATCATGTTGCCGAATAAACGGAGCGCCTGGGATAATGGGTTTGTAATTTCACCGATTAAGTTAATCGGGAATAAAACCGGAAACGGCTTGAATAAACCTGTAAAATGACCAAATCCGTGATTCTTAATTCCCTGGTATTGCACGATGCAGAATGTGAAAATTCCAAGTATGAATGTAACACCAAAGTCTCCTGTTGGCGTTCTTAGACCAAATAAGCCGCCAATATTACAGAACAATATGAAAATAAATATAGTCCCAATATAATTAACAAACTTTTTTGCATTGTGGCCCATTGTACTGTTTACCATGTTATCAAGAGATTCTACAGTAAACTCCACAATATTCTGGAAGGTATCAGGCACTTCTTGGGCCTTCTTCATCTTCCGGTTCGAAAGCACTGCTAGTATTAAAATAACGATTGTCACAACGCTAAGGCCTATTTCTGTGGTGGTAATCCAAAGCTCCTGTCCAAAGGCCTGAAACTTTGTAATACCTTTGATCATAAAGTCCACATTATTGGCACTCGCAACGACCATACGCTTAATCCTCCTTTCTTAAGAGATCCCACTCGACCGTAAAGGATATTACTCTCCCTTTGCCCTTCGGACAGCGATCTTGTGGATGGCAGGCTGTAAAAATGCCCCAGCCTTGAGTCCGAGGACTCCGATTACTACTGCGACCGGATTAAACCAGTTGGAAAACCGGATAATCACTGTTACCAGTATAACAATAAGCAGTAAATAACGGAGGACTGAGCTGATCACACTCCGCTTCTGAACAGTCTTTGGATCCTCTGTCTTCATGGAACGCTCAAGAACCAGGGCCATGGATAAAAACATAGCCATGGCTATTATCATTCCCAAAAGTAATCCCGCAAAAACAGCACGGCCGGGAAATATAAAAAACGCCCCTACCATAGCTGCCGCAGTGAAAAATACAATCCCAGCCAAAACTTCAAGCATCAGATTCTTTGTTTCCTTCCCCATTACAAATCCTCCTGACTATTAAAGTTTTTCATCGTCATGTCCTTTCACCCGGCTTGGCTGCTTTGGTTTATGCACCTTGGGTCCTTCATCCTGATTCCGCTCCATGCGAGCCTTCTGATCCTCTTTCTGTTCTTCTCTTTCATTCATGGCAAGGGTAGTCTTAGCCAGCTTATAAGCATTTGTCCCACCTGCCAGAAAGCCAAGAAACAGAAATAATAACGTCAGCTTTGTCCCCGCATACCGGTCAATGTAGTAACCGGCAAGAATACAAAAAAACACAGGTGCCATGACACTTAACCCCAGTTGGGTCACCATCATGAAACTTCTCATTACGCTCTTATTATGGCGCATAATTCCACCTGCCTTCTGCATCCTGCACATATACTTGGTATTATACCTAAAAAAATTTGTTTTGTCTATTATATACGGAAATTTATCTGGCTTTTAAATATAAGATGTATATATTAGCAAAAATTGCATAGTAATAGCTAAAAAAATTTTGACACGCCTGAAAAACCCAGTTTTTTTTGTGTTTAAACATAAAATACCTAAAAAAAAATTTGGTTTTCACTAGTAATACCCATAAAAACCAGAACTTTATTCATTTGTCCTTATGCTTCCTTGGCACCTTGAGGAATTGTTTCAACTTCTCCTGGTGGACGGGGAATTACATGTTCAGATACCAGCTCGCCGACATCCAACCCTACCGCCGCAGTGCAATCCTCCCGGAGGGTTTTTATCGTATTGGACGAACTTTCCTATGCGATAAAAAAGCCACTGGTCCTTCCGATATCCGGATGACCAGTGGCCTGTTCCTGCCTTTTTACCTTAACTTCTCAATCATATCCAAAACTTCTTTCTTCGATTTTACTCCAACGGAAGTGACTGCCGGCTTACCATCCTTAAAAACCACAAGAGTCGGAATACTCATGACCCGAAACTGCCCTGCCAGGTCCGGCTGCTGGTCTACGTCCACTTTTCCAACCTTTACATCCGGAAGATTGTTGCCTGCAATTTCCTCCATCACAGGTGCAAACATCTTACAGGGCCCGCACCATGTCGCCCAAAAATCCACCAGCGTAATACCGCTGCTCTTTACTACTTCCGTTTCAAAATTCTCCTGTGTCAATGTTAATACTGCCATATTATGTTCCTCCTTCTTAACCTGCTCTTTGTTTATTCACATACAGAGCCATTTATTCACTATTCACAGCATTCCTATGATTCCCGGATATACCGCTGTTTCGTATCACACACCGTTCATCATTTGCAATACTCCCTGCTGCAGCACTTTTATTAGTTTTATCATTATCGTCTTAATTATCCCTGCATTTATGAAGCATTGCCTATAAGATAACTGTAACTTTGTAAGTTTCAGTATTTCTACTGTTATTATAAAAGTTACAGTTGTATTTGTCAATAGATTTTTTAATTACTTATCAATGTCAAGCCCCAGCTGTCCGGCTCTTTTAAGGAATTTATCCTTGACATCCTGTAAACCTCCATCTGCTGAACCTCCCCCAGTACCGGACAACTTCCCATAATCCAATACCTCAGGAGAAACTTTACCGCCTTCATAGCCTCCGCTCAACTCCAGTCCAAGCCGGAATTTTCCATTATAATATGTAATATTTAATTCCGGTATCTGAAAGGACCGATTTCCTTCCTTGCCATTGCCAAAGTAAACCCTTGAGGCCACACCCAGCTCCCGGTCACGAAGCCATACCTTTCCATCAAGGCGCAGTCCTTCATGAGGTTCCAGTAACAGGCTCATATCGGCCAGACCTTCTGCCTGAACCTCCGTTATGTGCAGCTGTTTATCAATGGTAAATAATATTTCCTGTGTTTCCCCCGGAGCCTTCCGCTCCTTAATCATCTGGCCCCATTCCTTTATGTCCTTTCCAGAGCCATCTTCCAGTATATCTCCTACTTCAGTTAAAAAAGCGTCAAAAACACCGGAAGGGACTGACATCTCAATGGTCACTCCGTTCTTATCTCTTTTCATAAATTTTATCTGGCTTTGGTTTGCCATTTGGATGGCTTCTTTTTTCAAAACTTCCAGCCGATCATTCATCCGGTTCCTGTCTCCCGGGACAATAGTGAATCCCATAACCTCTTTTAATGCTTCCTGGCTGGTTCTCACAGATGTCTTGGTGATCTCAGGCACAGAAATCACGGCATTTTCCTTATCAGCCCAATAGTGGACTCCATCCCTTATGGCTCCCAGAAAATACACGTCAAGGCTTCCCTGAGCAAATGTATTTTCCTCATTTCTCTGCTCCTTCCAGGAAATTCCAAATCCTCCCGGAAGCACCAGCACCGAATGCCCATTCCATTTCACCTCATCAGCCACCAGCTTTACAGAATCCTCATCGCCCCCTTCTCCCTGAGGATCCTTTCCCCACAAATCCAGAAGCCTGCCTCTTGTCTGGAGCACGGAACGGGTCAGGTAAAACCTGGTGTAATACTCAGGAAGGCGGCGCCATGCCAAGGTTCCCAGAACCAGGAAAAGCAAAACCCCGGCACAGGTCCATACAAACCAGTGCCTGATCTTCAAATGCTTTTTCATCTGCCTGAACCTACATAATCCCTGTCTGGCTGAGTTTTTCTTCAAAAAATTCATTCAGCTTTAACACCTTCTTCCGCAATACGATTCCAATCAACAGTGAAATGGGAATATAGATCAGCACGTTTCGGATATCTGCCCAATAGGCAGTTCCGTAAATTCCTCCCACACACTCCCTCATGGCATTGATCAGATGGGTAAAGGGTAACAGAGGGTTTATGATCTGGAAAAACCGGGGGGTCACTTGTATGGGGAAGGTGCCGCCGGAGCCTGCCACCTGGATGACCATAAATACCACCACAATCGCCTTTCCCACGTCTCCAAAGGAAACGGTCATTGAATAGATGATATTGGTAAATATGATGCTTGCAATCACGGCTGCCAGAATAAATTTCCCCGGGTGAAGGCACTGGATCTTTAACATATACAAATCTCCGATGGATACCACCAGCGCCTGAACGATTCCAAACAGCATAAACGTAAGATACCTTCCAAAATATGTCTCATATAATTTAAGTCCCTTGGTTCTGCTCTCCTCTACTTTGCATTTTACCAATGCAACTAAAATAAGTCCTCCCACCCAAATGGCCAGGACCGTATAAAAAGGAGCCATGGCAGACCCATAATTCTCTACAGGATAAATCTTGTTGGTAACCATGTCCGCAGGCATCTTCATAAAATCACTGAGCTGTTCCGGATCATTTTTCATAATGTCCATGATCTTATTCAGCTGTTTGTTATCTGCCAGCTTATTTACTCCGCTGATCATGTCATCCAACCGTTTCTGGCTCCTGTTCATCAGGCTGACGGCGCTGTCCAAAGCCTCAATCAGGCTCTGGGAAGAGGCAGTTACACTGTTAAGAGTGGTATCGATCTCTCCCACCATGCTTCCGATACTGTCCAAAGCTCCTGCCGTGTTTCCCAGGGCATCATAACTCTTATCAAGACTGTCTCTTAAAGGAATGTCCACCTTACCATTATAAAAGTTAAGAATATCTGATATAGAGTTGTAAGCGGCGTCAAGAGAATCTCCAATATCCTTTTTCATGGTGTCAGGCAGTCTTTTTGTCTGCTTTACAGTCTGTTGTGCGGCCTGAAGCTTATTGGACAGATCCTGCTGCTGCTTTACCGTATCTGTCAGCTGTTGTTGAAGAACGGTTATATCCTTTATTGGAATAGGAAGTTTTTTGTTGATTTCTCCCAGGATCCGGCTTACGCTGTTGCACTGGCTGATGCTTCCTGAAACCAGATTATCCATGGCTTTCAAGGCATCCAGAACCCCGTCAGCAGAGGTATCTGTGAGCCTCCCTATCACCTGGAAGGATTCGTACACGGATTCCTCTATCTGCATGATCTGATCCAGCGTATCCTTCAGCCCTCCTGTCAATGTATCGGAAAAGCCTCTGGACGAGTCGATGAGTGTTCTTGCACTTTCAGCGGTTTCTCCGCCTGAATCAATCATTTTACTCACATTCGGAAGAGTTCCCTTCATTCCATCATTTAAGCTGTTGACTGTTCGCAGGGTGGACTGCAGCATGGCAATAGTATCCACCAGCTGATTCAAATCCTCCTTTACCGTAGCAAGAGAGCTGACTGCATCGTTTCTGTCTGTTTCCTTATCAATGCCCCATTCATCTGAATACTTGTTGAGGATTTTCCCAACCACTTTTGAAGTGGAGTTAATAAATGTCTCATTGATCTGCTGCTGTACACTTTCCACACCTTTACCGGTGATCTTTGTGGCTATGGCATTTTTCTTTTCATTAACATAATACTGAAGTACCGGACGTTCAATATGAGACGTGAGAACGCTTGAAATTTTCCGGCTGAAATCTTCCGGAACAACCACAGCAGCATAATATTTCCCGGACTCCACCCCATCAATGGCCTCATCCCTGCTTACAAACTGCCAGCCGATCTGTTCATTTTTTCTCAGTTCGTCCAGGATCATCTCACCAATATTAATAGAAGAGTCATCAATATCTGTGTCAAATATATTGTCAATGGAAGCCCCCTCGTCCTGGTTGACAACCGCTACTTTAAGACCTTTTGTATTGGCATACGGGTCCCAGCCTGCTGCAATATTAAACCAGGCATACAAGGCTGGAATCAGCATAAGTCCCAGAGAAATGATAATTGCCACCGGGTTACGAACAATACGTTTTATATCACCGGCAAAAACTTTAATTATGTTTTTAACATGTGTCATGTGTGCCTCCTTGGTATATGGGCTGTAAAATTTAGCATTTCCGTATTATAATATTTTCCCACAATAAAAGCAATGCCTGATTCCTAATAACTTTATAAACAAACGAAAAAAGCTGTTAAGCAGCTCAATGCATCTAAATGCATTGAGCTGCTTAACAGCCTGCAGGCTGATCCTGTTACATGCTCTTTTTAAGCTCTTCTACAATGGAAACACACGCAGTCGAGCCGATCCTGCTGACCCCAAGCGCTATCATCTCCAAAGCCGAATCCAAGGTTCTTACGCCTCCTGCCGCCTTTATTTTAATAGTGTCTCCCACCATGTGCTTCATCAGGACCACATCTTCAACGGAAGCTCCGCCTGTCCCAAAACCAGTGGAGGTTTTGATGTAGTCGGGACGTATATTCAGGGCAATCCTGCACAATTCTTCTTTTTCCTGATTGGTTAAATAACAATTTTCGAAAATTACCTTTGAAATTACTTTTTCCTTTCTGCACACTTGGGTAATTTCTGCCATTTCTCTTTCTATAAAACGGTAGTTCTTTTCCTTTAGCTCAGTAATATTGATCACGTAATCGATCTCATCAGAACCATTTAATATGGCATTCTTTGTTTCATTCACTTTATCTTCAATGGTCGTCTGCCCCAGCGGAAACCCAATGGCAGCGCCTACATGGACAGGACTTCCATTCAGGAGTTTCTTGCAGCGAACCACCTGAGCCGGGTTGATCGCCACCATTTGAAAGCCATATTCCATACTTTCTTCACAAAGCTTTACAAAATCTTCGTGTGAGGCCCAGGCTCTCAATTGGGTGTGGTCAAAATAAGCTGCCAGTTCTTTGGGACTGATCTGAATATTTCTCATAAATTATCTCCTTTACGACTTAATCATCATCATCCTGATTCTCATAATTGTCGGTTTTGCATGCAGCGGTATCTTTCATCTTCTTTAGCAGAGGGTGCTGCTTCCAACGGTTTAAAGCTGTGGTCGTCTGATAGGCAAGTATCTGGAAAAAAGGCAGATAACACAGCGGAGTTAATAATTCGGGCAGTTCAAAGGGTATGTTTAAAATCCCTTCTCCGACGCAGCCAGGCTGATTGGTTATTAAAAATGCCCTGTCGGTCACCTCCCTGCATGCTTTAAAAATGGTCTGGATCCGGCTGCTGCTGTTACCTCCGTCAATGAGAAACACCGTATAACCAGGGGTCATCTGAAGATTAGGACCATGAAGGAATTCCTCAGACTCATAGGCAGTTGAAGGGATCTTCACAGTTTCTCCCAGCTTTAAAGCGCCTTCCAAGGCTGTGCCGTAATTTGCACCGCAGCCACACACATATGCATTTGTCATAGAGGTGAGTTCCTTATAATACTTGTCAAAAAATTTCGCGGTCTCCTTTTGTACTGTCTCATGGATCCGTGCAGCCTCATCCATATCCCGGTATACTGCTTCTGCCTCTTCTTTGCTCATCAAGCCTTTTCTTACCGCAGCCTCAAGAGTAAACAACATCAGAAACAGAGCAAAGGAGGTCACACCCTTTGTTACATATCCCACGTTCTCCACTCCCACGCCATAATCAATCAGCACATCCGCATAATCCTTCATATCACTGGAGATACTTCCTGTAATACCTATGGAAACACGCCCTTGCTCACGGATCATTTTTAAGGCATCAATAGAATTGGTGCTGTATCCACTTTGAGAGACTACAAATACAAAGTCCCTCTCACTAAAATCGTGTTCGCTGCAAAGAAAAGTAAAAGGAGATACAATCTTTACCTCTGACTTTAAGTACTTCCTCATAAACTGGCGGGCGCAGTAGGAGCCATTATAAGAAGAGCCGGAAGCTATGATCCAGATACTTTCGTAATCTCCTTTTTCATATTCTGCCAGCAGCGGGGCTGCCAGCTCTTTCCGATTCACTACGTTTTTTAGTATAACCTGAGGGGACTGCTCCACATACGTCATCATTGTTTCTTTCATACTTTCACCCATTATGTTACCGTTCCTTTCTTGAATTAGAAAAATGAGGGTCAAACATTCTTTGTGCAATAATTATATCATATCCCAGATTATAGTCAATAATGTATCAAAAAGATACAAATATTTGTAATTACATATTGACAAAGTTTATTCTTAAGACTATGATTTATTTATACTTTATTTATACTTTTTTAATAAAAAGGAGTGAAAACACAAAAAAGAGAACAAAATACCAAAGGGGATACAAATTTTTTTAAAAGGAGTGATAAACATATGCCAAATATACTATTAACCAGAATCGACAACCGGCTGGTGCATGGCCAGGTAGGATGCTCCTGGGTGGGAGCTATTGGCTGTAATCTGATCGTTGTGGCAGACGATGAAGCGGCAAATGATCCGGTCCAGCAATCTCTCATGAAGATGACCGCAGATTCTACCGGGGTCGGAATCCGGTTCTTTACCCTTCAAAAAACCATTGAAGTCATCCATAAAGCAGCTCCAAGCCAGAAAATCTTCATTGTAGTAAGAAACCCCCAGTCCGCCAGAGCCTTAGTCCAGGGCGGTGTTCCCATTGATAAGCTGTGTATCGGCAACATGCACGTGGCACCAGGGAAAAAAGTCTCAAACGAGCCTCATGTATATGTAGGAGAACAGGATATCGAGGACTTGAGAATGATTCGGAATAAAGGGATCGATGTGTATATCCAGATCGCTCCAGGGGATAAAAAGCATGATTTTGAGGTAAAGTAGAGCCAATTGTTCCTGAAAATCGAGAAGGAAACATGGGAGCAAACACGATAAAAGCCGCAGGAAGACCTGCGGTTCAATAATAAAAGGAGGGTTTTATATGCAAATCACTTTAATCCAGGGGATTTTGCTGGCTTTACTGGCCTTTATCTGTGCCTGTGATGCCTGCTGGGAAGCCTTTTTCTGGTTCCGTCCCATCGTTGTCGCCTTTTTCGCTGGAATTATTCTGGGCGATGTGCAGGTTGGTTTAGCTGCCGGTGCCGTTGCAGAGCTTTCTTATCTTGGCCTGCTTACTGTAGGCGGTACCGTTCCGCCAGATCCGCTTATGGCTGGCATGATGACAACGGTCATCGCATTCACCACCGGTCAGAGTGCAGAAACGGCTTTGGGGCTTTCGCTTCCATTTGCTTTGCTGGCTCAATGGGTTGGAATTGTCTGCAACACCACTTTTGCTGGTTTTTTACGGCCTCTTGACCGTGCTTGTGAAAATGCAGATACAAAGAAATTCACGAAGATCGTTATTCTTGGAATTGCAATCAAAGCAGGTATCTATGCGCTGATCACATTCCTTTCTGCTTTTGCTTTGCAGAACCAGATTGCAGGATTTGTAAACATGTTCCCGGAATGGCTGATTCATGGCTTTGAAATATCCGGCGGCCTGCTCCCCGCAGTCGGTCTTACCCTGTTACTTGTTGTCATGCTTAAAAAGCAGAACGTGGCTTATCTTTTTATTGGCTTTTTGATGATGACATTCTTAAAGCTTGGCAATATCCTTCCGGTAGCTATCGCAGGAATTGCCGTTGCATTCATTGGCTATCTCAATGATGAAAACATGAAAAAGAACGCCGTAACGGCAGGAGGTGCTGACGATGACGGTATCTAGAGAAAAATTAACAAAAAAAGATATCAACCAGATGAGCCTGCTTTCCATTTTGGAACAGTCCTGTTTCAGCTTTGAACGCATGCAGGCTCCAGGCTTCTGCCTTGGCTTACTTCCAGGGTTAAAAAAGATTTATGGCAACCAGAAGGAAGAAATCGCTGATGCCATGAAAAACAACATGGATTTTATTAATACCGAACCCCATATGGCTACCTTTCTTCAGGGACTCATTCTTTCCCTGGAAGAAAACGGGCAGGACAGGGCACTGATTAAGAACATTAAGACTGGTCTGTTCGGTCCTCTGGCAGGATTGGGAGACGCGATCTTCTGGTTTACCCTGCTCCCCATATCAGCTGCAATCTGCTGCTCCCTTGCCAGCAGCGGGTCAGTTCTGGGTCCTATCCTCTATATTGCCATCTGGTTTGTGGGTGCCATATCAAGATTGTGGTTCGGCCGCATGGGATATAACATGGGTGTGGGAGCCGTAGATCTGATCAGTTCCAATGCCAGTGCCATTACAAAGGCGGCAGGTATCCTGGGCATGATGGTTGTAGGAGGTCTCATCCCCAGCTACGTATCCATGCATTTTGCAGAAACGCTGGTGGCTCCCGGCGGTGTATCCATACAGGCGATTTTTGACTCTATCATGCCGAACATACTGCCACTTGGGTTTGTGTTTACTCTTTACTGGCTGTTTAAGAAAAAACATGTTAATACTCTGATGCTGATTATATTCATTATCCTTGCATCAATCGTATTATCTTTCTTTAAAATCATGTAACTCACGGAACGAATCTAAACGTATTCTACCGGGGGCCGTACAGGAAGATCTGGAAGAATTTGCCTATCTCCTGTGTGGCCCCTGTTGATGGAAAGGAAGCACGGGAATGATTAATTTTAATGAAGAACAAATGATTAAAAACGGTGATGCCATTTACAGCCAAAGAACACACATAGAAACAATCTCGGATACTCTTGTGAAGGATGGGTTTGATCTTTTATTTTTTACATCTTCCGGCGGGTCCATGGCAATGATGCTTCCCTTTGAATATTGGATCAATCAGATTTCCAAAATACCGTGCGGCTCCATGATTTCCGCAGACTTAACCGCAATGGGCTGTAACCGGATCACGGATAAAACCGTTGCATTTCTTACCTCAAAATCCGGTGACACTCCTGATACGCTGGAGGCTGCCAGGTTTTTAAAACAGAAAGGTGTGCGTCTGGTATCTGTAACCGGGGTGAAGGATTCTCCTCTTGAGAAGCTTTCGGATTTCTGCATCACCTACGGGGAAGGCCGCCCGCAGGAACTGGTATTTTATCTTCTCATTGGCCGCCTTCTATATAACAGCAATGCCTTTCCGGAGTATCCTAGATTTGCAGATGAACTGAAAAACCTGGCAGGCGCTCTGGTGGAGGTCCGAAAACAGGCTGATCCATTTTGTTTAGAGTATGCGGAAAAAAATTGCAGGGAGCCTTATCACATATGGGTCGGTTCCGGAGATCTTTGGCCATTGGCATACTCCTATTCTATGTGTACACTGGAGGAATCACTGTGGCTTAAGACAAAGTCAGTAAGCTCCTCTGAATTTTTCCATGGAACCCTGGAGCTTATAGAAGAGGATGTGAGCGTAACTCTCCTGATGACCCAGGGGCCTACAAGGTTCTTGGATGAGAAAGTAAAATCATTTGCCCTGCAGCACACAAATAAATTCACCTGCTTTGATACAAAGGATTACGCTCTGCCCGGCATCAGCAACTCCTTCCACAGTCTTCTTTCCCCTGTGATCATGTCTGCCGTACTCCAGAGGGTCAGTAAAAACATGGAATCAGTCACCGGCCATTCTCTGGATATCCGGCGGTATTACAGAAAAGGTGGCTATTAAACAAAAGGAGGCATTGATATGAAATTTCTCGGTTTAGGCGATAATGTAATTGATTGTTATATAAACACAGGTAACCTGCATCCGGGCGGGAATGCGGTGAATACCGCTGTCCACGCTTCCCGGCTGGGGGCAGAGGCCGCTTACCTTGGCGTACTGGCCGATGATGAGCTGTCAGATGTGATCCGTAATACACTGAAAGATCATCAGGTGGATTATTCCCACTGCACAACGGTGAAAGGAAGCACTACCAAATGCTGCAATTATACTGTAAAAGACGGAGAGCACCATTATGACGGGATCAGTCTTGGAAAAAACTGGTCCGGTCCCATGACTCTGGAAGAAAGCCAGCTGCAGTATATGAAAAATTTTGATATCATTCACAGCTGCTGCAACGCAAAAATGGAACAGGAAATCAGCAAAACTGGAGTTCTTCCTTCTCTGGTCACCTATGATTTTTCTGTAAAGGAAAAATACAGAACAGGCCAGTATCTGGCCCTCGTATGCCCATGGCTGGATTTAGCCCTGTTTTCCTGTGAGCCACTAGAAGAAGACGATGCCTCTCATTTTTGCCGCCGGTTCCATGTACAAGGTGCAAAACACGTGCTCTTAACCATGGGCAAAGCCGGTTCTTTTGTCTCCAATGGAGATGTGCTTGTAAAAGGAGAGGTTTTTATGGTGGATCCGGTGGATACCATGGGGGCCGGGGATGCCTTTTTGACTGCCTTTCTCCTAAGCCTTGCTGCCCAGGGCTGGAAAAAGGGCGGCCAGATGCCGGAAACTGCCTTAAAAAGAGCCTTGGAAGCCGGTGCCCGGTACTCGGCAGAAAACTGTATGGTACAAGGCGGTTTCTGATGTTTTTTGCTCATCTTTGGCATCAATTACGATATCCGGCAAATTAACGTTGCAGGTAAAATCCCTCAATGGTATACTGTACACACAGGATCTCTCTGCCATGGAGGTGTATGCATGAAGTTCGAATTTATACAAATTGATAAATATAGTCCGGTTCCTTTGTACGAGCAGCTAAAGGCCTGTCTGATCAAGGCCATCCGGAATGGTACTCTGACTCCTGGGCAAAAGCTTCCCACGGAGGAGGAGATATGCCGCAAATTCACCATTTCACGGCCAGTGGTCCGTCAGGCATATGGAGAGCTGGATAAACTTGGACTGCTGGAGAGGAAAAGGGGCTCCGGAAGCTTTGTGAAATCCAATACTGACCGCGGGATATTTCTGATGCAGCTAATCAGCTACAATGAGGAACTGGCAATGATTGGTATGACAGCCGGAACCGATTTAAAAAAGAAGGAAGTCGCCCCTTACCATGCCCAGATTTACGAAAAGCTCGGTTTGGAACCCCGACAGCACTGTTTTCATCTGGAACGGATGCGTTATGCAGATAAACATCCTTTTACCTATATTGAAAATTATGTTCCCATGGATTTATTTCCAGGAATTGAGAATCATGATTATGGAACGGAATCTTTGTATCATATTATGAAAGATATATATGGCATTTATCCGGCCAGGGCGGCACGGTCTATAAGGGCAGAAATCATCGATCCCCATCAGGCACGCTTATTTCACATGGAAAAAGGTTCTCCAGTTCACATGCTGGAAAGCATCACTTATGATCAGTTCGACCGTCCTATTGATTACAGTATTGAAACTTATCCCGGCAACACACACCGATTTGATTTTGTGGTTTACAGAGAATAAAAATGATTGGATACGCCCCAAAGGTATACAAAAGCACCTGAAAGAGGAGGGCGGGAAAGAGGAGATTATGACTGGAATTATCATTACAGGCCATGGATCGTTTGCAACAGGCATTTCGAGCGCACTGGAACTTCTCACAGGCCATCAGGATTTTTTAATACCAATAGATTTTAAAGGAGAACACAGCGAGGAGCAGCTTAAGGACAACTTAAAGGCTGCCTTTGAACGTTTCAAGGACTGTGACCAGATTCTGGTATTATGCGATATCCTTGGCGGCTCCCCCTTTAAAAATGCAGTGCTCTTAAGCTTTGGGGATGAACGGGTCAAGGTCCTATACGGAACAAACCTGGGTATGGCAGTGGAATTGGCTATGCGCTGTATGACTGGGCAGAAGGCAGAGGGTGACGCACTGGCCGGTGAGCTCATTGACATCGGAAAAGCGCAGATCGGATCATACCGGTATGAACCGGTGGAAACATCTGAGGAAGAATTTGAGGAAGGAATCTGACCGATGATAAAAGCAGTGATATTTGACATGGATGGAGTTTTAATCGACAGTGAAATCGTGTACTTAGACCATATGTATGAAAAACTGAAGCATAAATACCCTGATCTCAGCAGAGAGACGTTATTTCCTGTTGTGGGCTCCACGACGAAAATGACCATGGATCTATTAAGTGAGATAATTGAGGAAGATCGGGATTCTCAGGAATTTCAGGAAATGTATTTTGCTATCTGGGCTGATCTCCGCCCAGATTATTTTGCTATCCTGAGAAAAGAAGTGCCGGAGCTATTAAAAGAACTTCGCCGAAGAGGCTATCTTGTGGCACTTGCTTCATCTACCAGCAGAGCCGGGATTGAGGAGGTGCTGACCACCTGCCGGCTGAAGGGTGACTTTGACTACATCATAAGCGGCGAGGAATTTAAGGAAAGCAAACCAAATCCGGAAATATATCTCCATACGGCCGATGCTCTCCAATGTTCACCGGAGGAATGCCTGGTGGTGGAAGACTCTACCTATGGAATCACAGCAGGACATAGGGCAGGAATGAATGTGGTATCCATAATTGATGAAAGGTTTCAATTTGACCGGAGCCTTGCAGATTATACCATTCATAACCTGATAGAATTATTGGAAATTTTAAAGAATTTAGAAAAGTAATACCCAAACCTCTGTCTGGTATAATGTGACAGGCCGCAACATATATATTTTAGGATTAGTAAGACCTGCCGGAGGAATTATGGTTATACATGTTGTACAACCCGGAGAAACCATAAATTCAATATCAGAAAAATATAACATTCCCGTGAACCGATTAATATTAGAAAATGGAATTACAAACTTTGACAATTTAGCGATTGGCCAAACCATTGTAATTGTTCAACCAGAAATACAGCACACCGTACAAGCCGGCGATACTTTGGAAAGCATTGCGGACTTGTATGGTGTTTCAACCATGGAATTATTGAGGAATAATCCATATCTTTCCGATAGAGATACCTTATTCCCTGGTGAAACCATTGTTGTGGCGTACCAGACCAACCGGTCAAGAACGATTGCCACAAGCGGCTATACCTTTTCTCATATCGATAGTGCCGTTTTAATTAAAACCCTCCCTTTCTTGTCATATCTGACCATATTTAATTACAGAGCCACATATGAAGGAGATATTGTCACCATCTCTGACGAAGCCCAACTGATACAGCTGGCAAAAACTTATGGCGTTGCTCCCATGATGTTTATTTCTACGATTACGGAGGATGGAACGATTATCCGCAACATAACCTGCAATATTCTGAATAATTCTTCCGTACAGGACCGCCTTATCGCTAACGCTCTTCAAGTATTAAAGACAAAGGGCTATTATGGAATAAATATGTATATTGAAGATATTACCTCCCAAAACCTGGGCAGAATCGTTGCATACATAAAAAAAGCTTCCGCGATATTTCATTCAGAAGGCTTCAGGGTACTAATTACCACAACACCAGTAATGGATATTGACGGACCCAGAGTCAGCTTTGAAAAGCTGGACTATTCCCAATTATCTGATTATGTGGATGGTATTCTTTTTGCTTCCTATGATTGGGCCAGATCATACAGCTATCCAAGCTCCATCTTTCCGGTTAATGTTTTAAAAGAATTATTAGACTACGTCGTCAGCATTATTCCATCGGAAATCTTTTTCCTGGGAATCACAACCCTTGGTTATGATTGGACCCTGCCCTATGTACCGGGTGCTACAGGAGCCACTGCCATAGCAAATAATAATGCGATTCAAATTGCAGCAGATAACAATATACCCATACAATTTAATGAAGCAGCACAGTCACCCTATTTCTACTACATGGAAACTGGTGGGATTCTTCACTTAGTATGGTTTAACGATGCAAGAAGCTTTGATGCAAGAGTTGGATTGGTGTCAGAATATAACCTTCAGGGACTGTCCCTCTGGACAATTATGAGATTTGATACTCAAATGTGGTTTATTATTAATACTCAGTATTACATAGAGAAAATTTCATTGGCAGCTATTGGACCGTAGTGGTACAAATAAAGCGGAAACCGTGATAAAACCCAGGTTTCCGCTGCAAATAAAAAAGCGCGAGACGGGACTCGAACCCGCGACCCCGACCTTGGCAAGGTCGTACTCCACCAACTGAGCCACTCGCGCACAAATTACTTTTTTATTCATTTCCTATAACACTGGAATTATATCATATGTCTTTAACAAATGCAAGAGGCTGCTATCAATTTTTTGTCTTTCCTGCTCAATTCATTTTTAATTCTGTTTACTGCCTCCTTCTCTTATGATTGTACCAATCTACAACAGATTCCTTCCAAAGACCTGTCTTCTTTTCCCTGCCTGAAAAGTCTCATTTGCAGATTGCTTCTTCCGCATTCCTGTATATACCATTACTCACAGTCAAGCATGAATCGTCATCAAATTCAGTGGATTTTTTTAGCAACTAATGATAAAATAATATTTGATATTGCATACAAGTTTCTATGCTTTTCCGCCTTGTCTGCACCTGGCACTTATAAATTTACCATGTACCGGACAAGCTTAATATAACAAATAAAGGACAGCATTCAACGCCCGCAGCGTTAACACTTAACCAGTGCCGCAGACAACGCGGCAGAACGGAGTTTTACATGTCACTCATACCGTTTCAAAAATTACCTCCCCGGAGACACACGGAAGATGCCCGCCAATATGCATACCGGATTATCCGGCACTTTATTTTAAATCTTCATCTGCCCCCTGGCCGTAAGATGAACGAGGTAGAACTTGCCGATGCTCTGAGCATAAGCCGGACACCGGTCCATGATACTCTTTATAGGCTTTCCCGCAAGAACCTGGTGGATATTATCCCCCAGAAGGGCGCCTTTGTATCCAGGATCGATATCAGCCGGATCGAACAGACCCTGTGGATTCATAAGCAGCTTGGAACCGCAATGATTCAAAATATTTTCATCCGGAATGTGAAACGGCCGCAATTTGATATTCTTTATCATAATCTGATGCAGCAAGAGGACTATCTGGCTCAGGGCGATATATCCCAGTCCGTCCGTCTGATCACCGAATATTACCGGCTTCTTTATGATCTGGCCGGTAAGATGAATTACGTATGGGAGCCTGTGCAAAAGGCCGGAATGGATTTACAAAGGCTTCTCTATCTCTCTGTCTCTGATACTTCCGTAACAGAAGACTTTCTAAGGGATCTTACTGCCCTCACCGATGCACTGGCAGCGAGGGACACGGACAGGGCCTGTACAATTTACCAGCATCATCTGGCCAGGATTCTTTTAGTCTTATCACCTTTAAAGGAACGCTACCCCGAATATTTTATAGAGAGTAATAAGGGTCTGGCAGATTCCAAATCTCAGGAACAGAAAGGGCTTCTTTATGAAAAATGACTTCTGTCAGAACTTATTTACTATGGCCGGAAAAAAAGCTTTGATCCCAGGAGGGACCGGTGGTCTGGGAAGTGCCATTGCCAAAGCTTTTCTCCTAAACGGAGCTGATGTGGCCGTATGCGGCGGACATCCGGAAAAGGCCTTACACCTTGGAAAAGTGGCAGAACAGGCCGGCCGCAGCTTTCTTTCTCTGCGCTGTGATATCTGTGATCGGGAAGACGTATCAGAAATGATGGTTCAGCTGGAAAAAGAATTTGGACGGATTGATATCCTGGTCAACAGTGCGGGAATGAACCGCCTCCTGCCTGCGGAGGATTACGATGAAGATACCTTTGATCAGGTCATGGGGTTAAACGTAACAGGCATCCACACGGTAACAAGAGCTGTAGGAAAGCGCTTCATGATTCCCAACCGGTATGGAAGGATCGTTAACCTCTCTTCCGTAAAGAGCCTGATCGGTGCAAAACAGGATTATATTGCCTATTGCGCCAGCAAGGGGGCCGTCAACATGTACACAAAGCAGCTGGCTTGTGAGTGGGGAAAATACGGCATTACCTGCAATGCCATTGCCCCAACCTTTGTCAGGACACCGATCAACTCATTTCAGCTTGATGATCCTGCTTTTTTAGAAAAACTAAAGGACCGGATCCCTCTTGGACGCATCGGTCAGGAAGAAGACATTTCTGCTGCCGCACTGTATTTATGCAGCGACGCGGCTTCGTTTGTCACCGGACAGATCCTTGGTGTTGATGGCGGATTGACCGCCATGCAGTAACAAAGCGACACAGAGATAACATACTGACAAACCATCAAACAGGAGGAACTGCCCATGATATTTGGAAATATCTATAAACCTATGCTGGAAGAACAGCTTGCCGTGCTTCCAGGTCCCCTGCGCAATGCCATTACCTATCTGAAGGAACATGATATGGCTGCCCATGAGCCAGGTGTATTTAATATTGAACTGGACGGCCTGCCTGTCATTGTGCAGGTTCTTGATCTGGAAACCAAAAACAGAGAAAGCCTTCGTCCGGAAATACACAGAAGGACCATTGATGTACAGTTTCTTGCTGCAGGCGGTCCGGAAGTAGCAGGTTTTTACAGCAAGGACGAAACCGGACAGGTGGATGAAGACCTTCTTGACACCCCCAGGGACATCCTTTTTTTCCGCAATGATCCTGATGCCCTGGAAGGAAGGATCTGCCTGATTCCAGGCACTTATGCCATCTATTTTCCATGGGATGTCCATATTCCAGCCATTCAATCCGGAGAAACCCCGGCACCCATCCGTAAGATTGTCATTAAGGTACCACTGGAAAGCTGCCTGCCGGGAAGTGCCTGTCAGGGGGAGGGATCATGATTCTGGAACAGTATTTAAATGAGCTTTCCCAAAAAGATCCTGATCTGCGCCGAATGGCCCTGGAAAAGGTCTTAAAGCAGGAAGGCCTGGTTTTTCAGCGCCAGGAGGAAGAACCCTCAGCCAAAACGCCCAGAGGAGTGGTCAATTATCTGATCTCTCCGGAATGCCAAGAGCCCAGCCTTTTGTTCTGTGCCCATTACGATGCTGTTGCCGGAAGCTTTGGGGCCAATGATAACGCTGCTGCTCTTTGCATCCTGATTGCCCTGGCCAGAAATCTCATCGCGGAAGGCTTACCAGCCCGTTTCGCATTTTTTGACGGTGAAGAAGCCGGCAATACAGGAAGCCGTTATTACGTGAGTCAAATGGACCGGCAGGCCATAACCGGTGTAATTAATCTGGATGTATGCGGTTACGGGGACAGTGTTGCAGTCTACGACAGGGGAAATGCAAAGAAGGCTTCTGTACGCTCATTCTGTGATCAGAAAATCCTGGAATCCCACAATGGCCTTCTGGTAAAATATTTACCCCAAAGTGATGAAGCCTCTTTTTCCGGGCTGCGCATTCCTGCAATCAGCATTGCTTCTATTCCCCGGTGGGATATCCAATACCTAAAGGCTCTTTCCAGCTTAGGCAGCGGATTACTGGGACATCCCCCGGAGTTTGACATGATCCTCAGCCAGATGGATGTGTCAACCACCATGCACGGGGGCTACCGAGACTCTCTTGAATGGGTAGATCCGGAAGCAATGACACGCATTTATGATTATCTTATGGATGCGCTGCATGCTCCCGAAAATAAAAAAAAGCGGTTCCTTCTGTTTTAATGTACAGGAGGAACTGCTTTTTCATTTATCTATTAAAAATCAAAGGTCAGAACGATTTTTCGGATGGATGGATCATGGCTGTCCACCAAATCAAATGCTTCCTGGGCCTTAATCAGCGGAAAAGTGTGGGATACAGAACCACTTAAGTCCAGTTTCCCCTCATGAATCAGCTCAATTGCTTTTCCAAACATTTTATTCTGCAGACGGGAGCCTCTTACATCCAGTTCCTTAGATGTGACGGCAAACTGGGTGATCTCCGTAGGAGAGGTGGAAAAGCCCATGGTCATGACCCGTCCGGCATTTCCCGTAGCCTGAAGAAGCTGGATCAGGGAATCCTTGTTGCAGACAGCATCAATGGAAACTGTTGCCCCTCTCATGTGGGTATACTCCTTCACCTTTTCCTGTAAGTCTTCCTTTAAGGTGTTAATCGTATAAGCAGCTCCATTCTCTTTGGCCGTCTCCAGCTTATCATCCTGAATGTCCGCAACAATAATATGATCACAAATCAAACGGGCTGTCTTTAAAATAGAACTTCCAAGAGCACCGGATCCATAGATCAAAAGCATGTCATCCTTTTTCAGTTCCGCACGGGTGCAGGATTGGATGCCAATGGTGGCAGGCTCAATCATAACAGCATCCTCATCAGAAAGAGAATCCGGCAGAATGTAACAGTCTGACTCAGGTACAGTCATGTATTCACGGTAACCGCCGTCAATGTGAACGCCGCGCACTGCCAGATGGTCACAGACATTGCCGCGTCCTATGCTGCAGGGATAGCAATGGCCGCAGCTTGTTACCTGATTGATGATCACCCTGTCACCGACTTTTAAATTGGTAACAGAAGGTCCGGTTTCCGCCACCCTTCCTACCATTTCATGACCAATAATTCTGGGATAAGTAGCTGCTGCATTGGTTCCATGATAAATGCCTACATCAGAACCGCAGATTCCCGCTGCAGTCATTTTGATCAACACATTATTCTTATCATCAATGACCGGCATTTCTACATCAATGACCTTCAATTCATAGGGCTTTACAATTTGTACCGCTTTCATAAGTCTAATATCTCCTTTACTGTTCTAAAACCTGATACCAGCAACCGTATACTATCATACTAGTGAATCTCTAAGTACTGTTTCAGGACCTGGTCCATCTCAGCCTTCTTGTCCTCCGTCAGAGGCAGCATAGGTTTTCTCACGGCTCCTGCCGGTATGCCCTGACTGGAAACGATGTACTTCAGATTTGCACAAAGTCCATTCTTCAGGAGCACATCCAGAATATTATTGGATTTGGACTGGAGAATTCTGGCCTCTTCTTCTTTTCCATCCAGATAAAGTTCCATGATACGCTTAAACTGAGGCAGCATAAAATTAAAGCTGCTGCCGATAAATCCTTCACAGCCAAAAGCAAGAAATGCAACCATACAGCTTTCAAAGCCTCCGTAGCACGTTATATCAGGATTTATATTTCTCATCCGCTCCATTTCAAGCAGATTTAAGTTGGTGTGCTTTACGGAACCAATGGCACCGGATTTTAAAAGCGCCTGGATATCCGGATGGGAAAGCTGGAGCTCCCTGTGAGTACTTGATGGGATGTTATAATAAAGAACCGGCTGTCCCACTGCCTGGGAGATATCATAATAATAACCGGCAATCTCCTTTTGAGAAAATCCGAAATACAAAGGTGGGGTTGCCGCAATATTCCGGATACCCATGGCCTTTGCCTCCTTGGCATAATAAACTGCTTCCTCTGTGCTGATGGCCCCCACATGGGCAAATATGTCAGCGCGGTCCACATATTCAGAAGCCAATTCAAAGGAACGGACCCGTTCCTCCCTGTTCAGTAAAAAGCATTCCCCTGAGCTTCCCCCAATAAAGAATCCATCTGCCCCTTCTGATAGATTTCTTTCCCAGAGCTGCCTTGCGGCAGATTCATTGATAGTGCCTTCCTCATGGAAAGGTGTTATGGATGCAACATATATTTTTTTCATGATTTGTAAACCCCCTTATGATCAATCGTTCCCCTGTTCAAATCCCATAATCCAGAAAACCTTGGTCCTGGCTTGTCTTTACATTTTAAAATAAAAGAACAAGAGGCAGGTATCCGGCAGCCTATACTTCCTGCGGCAGGAAACCAGCCTCATGCTATATCCAGTTACCGGCTCTTGTCTTCCATCGCGTGTACTGTTTCCACTACAAATTCGTGGGTCGGTACCGGAATGCCGCATTTCCCTGCAGCGCGCACTACGGAGCCGCTAATCGTATCAACCTCTGTTTTCCGTCCGTTTTGTAAATCTGCCCGGATGGAAGTGCAGCCATTAGGAGACATTTCCGAGGTTTTTCTCACCTTTTCCAGAATCTCCTCCTCATCAGCATGAAGACCCAGGCCCCGGGCAACGGCAGCTGCCTCACGGATCAGACGGGCGGTCATATTCCATGCGTGTTCATTGGCTGCAATATATCCCATATCCACCTGAAGAATACCTGTGACAACGCTCAATGATACGTTGGTAAACAGCTTGTCCCAGATAAGCTGTTGGATATTGGAATGGATATTTACCGTAAATCCACAGCATTCAAAGGCTTTTTTCAGCTTTGGAAGAAACAGCTTCTTATCTTCTGTCAGCATGCCTACATTGGTGTTTCCTTTACCGCCTCTTTTTACATGGCCAAGTCCTAAAACTGAGCCATTGTCTTCGGTGGTGCCTATGATCATGCGGTCCCTGGCAACAAACTCCTCCAGGATATCCTCATGGCCGGAACCGTTCTGCAAAGTCATCACATAGGTTTCTGAACCAATGAGGCCTTTGTTTGCTTTTAAAGCGCCTTGGGAATAAAGGGACTTCACGAACAACAGCACAAGATCCACAGGTCCTATGCCGGTTGTGGAAGTAACAGCATTGGGACGGTACATATGCTCCTCATTGTTTTCTAAAAGCAGGATTCCTTCTCTTTTTATATGATCCACAACAGCAGGCGCCGTATCCACCATATATACTTCATTGTTTAGGGACAAATGAGCACCATAGATAGAACCCATGGCTCCTGCCCCTATGACTGCAATTTTCATAGATATCACCCTCTGTTATTTTGAGAATTCCCCAAGTCCCTCAATGGCATAAGCACGGATCGGACAAGAATCCAGTCCCTTGATGGGAATGGGGGCATAAGACATGAAGAATGTGTCAGTGGTAAGCTCTTCTAAATTCTTTAGCACCTCCAAAAATACCACATTAACCTCCATGAGAACATCATGGAATGCACATACATCCTCATTATTGCTCTCAATAGAAACTCCGTCTCCAAAACCAACACATTTTACCTTCTTCGCTTTTAACCATTCTGCTGTCTCCCGGCAGATAAAAAGGCGTTCATCTTCAGAAGTGTTGGAGGCAGGGGTAAATGGAGGAATCTTCCGGGGAGAATCCAGGATAACAATGTCCCCTTCTTTGATCCGGTCTCCACAGGCCTTCTCCAGATCTTCACCTTTTATTTTTCCGTTGGGTTCCATATGGGTGATGTTCACATAAATAGCACGTCCCATGAAGGTACTGATAGGAAGGCCCTGTACGTCAGTCCAGTTGTCATTGTGGTGATATGGACACTCCACATGAGTTCCCAAATGGCTGGTCAAGTCCATAATGGTATGAAAATCCGGGATGGGACCACCTGTGTTAAAACGGAATAAATGACAACGTCTTGACTCGGTTTCCGGATCCAGCTGCTTTGTTAAATCAATGACTCTTAACCCATTTCCCAGTTCGTATGCACTCATTATAATACCTCCTGAATTAAAAATAATTTATTTTCCAAACAAATGAATCAAGCATGCACTCCTGATTCACAATCACAAGAGCTTCCGTGTTTTACTTCCACTCTGCCTTAATCCATTATATCAGTATACCGGTATACCGGTCAATCTTTTTTTATTGACTTCACCGTTCTTTTCAGGTATGATATGTTCCATAACGCGCACAGCCAGACATATAGTCTGGTACTACTAAAAGCGACAGGAGTATCCCATGAACGATACCGGTTCCCTGCAATTTCAGGCTTATCATACAATTAAAGAGCAGATCCTATCCAAATCCCTTGACTCAGAGGTTTTGTATTCGGAAACCAGGCTGGCAAAGGAACTGGGCATTTCCAGGACCCCACTGCGGGAAGCCCTTCAATATTTATCTCAGGAAGGCTATATTACCATCATTCCAAGCAGAGGGTTTATGATCAGACGCCTGGACAAGGAAACCATGAAAGAATCCATAGAGGTCCGCTGCGCCATCGAAGGTTTTTGTGTCCATCTGGCCGCTGGCTGTGAAGATGAAACACGGTTCCAAAAGCTATTAAAGGATATGGAAGAATCTTTAGCAAGGCAAAAAGAGGCTCTTTCTTCCAAGAACTTCCCTGAATCTTTTACGGAAGAAGACCATCAGTTTCACATGCTATTGGTCCACTTCTCTGAAAACAATGAATTCAATCATCTGTTCCAGCGTCTTCTCTATACGATCCATCTGACTACAGCCAATGCCCTGTCAATCACAGGCCGTGCCCAGTCTACCTATGACGAGCATTCTGCGTTTTACGGATATTTAAAACAGAGAGAAGGCAGCCAGGCCTATCAGGCCCTCATCTCTCATCTCATGATGCCTTTAAAGATGAATCTCATATAATATTCTCTGTCCGGCCAGGACTTTTCCTGAGCCGGACATATTTTTAATTTAAAGAGCTATCTTGATGACAACCTTTTTAACCTGGGCAGGCTTTCCAGCTGCACAGCGAGGTTTATGGGCATCTTCCGGTGCCACTATGATAAAATCTCCCTCTTCCAATAAAACACTGCCGCTAAACTCAGGCTCCTCGTAAAAGATCACATCATTTTCCGGGATTTTCTCCTTTACCTTCAAGCCGTCCCTTTTACATACTCCGAACTGTTCCCTGCCTGAGACCATGTACTGAATATCAAAATATTTCTCATGGGTCTCAAAAACTCCCTGATCAGGGGGAACTGTGGTGTAGTCCTGTACACTAGCAACCACAATATCCCCTTTGACAGGATAGCTTCCTGCCGGTAAAGAAACGATATCCGTCTCTTTCAGCCACTCATAAGCTGCACGGAACTTATCTTCCAGATAATCGTATTTTTCTGCAATTGAAATATTAGCAAAAAACATGTGCTTCTCCCTTCTGCTCCTCATAGAAGCAGTCACTTTTATTTACTTGCAATATCTTCTGTATCCAGCCTGCCTTCTGAAATAGCTACCACCTGGGCCCAGACAGTCTCATCAACGGAAACACCTTCTTTTTTGCTGTATTCCCTGGTTGCAATGGTCCGTTCTCCTGGACAGGTCACCGGTTCACCTTCTCTCTCCGGATGACTGGAGTCAGCCGCAGCGACCCTGCGGTTAAGCATTTCCTGGATCTCCTCTTTTGTCCCGAAAAGATAGGGATCGTATGCAATGAAGATCTGACAGCAGCCAGTGCAGCTTCCTCTTCCTTCTTCATCTAAATCGGAACCGCTGTTACCATTTGCCATAAGAGCTGCCGCCAGATCCAGGGCAATAGCCATACCGCTGCCTTTCCAATACCCTGTAGGCAAGATCCTCCGGCTCTCTTCAATAACTCCGGGATCATCTGTTAAGATTCCTTCTTTGTCAAATCCTCCGGGAAATGGAAGTTTTTTACCTGCAAGGCGGTAAACTCCCAGTTTCCCATAGGCATACTGGCTCATAGCCATATCAAGAACAATAGGACCATCTTCTCTTGGAATGGCAATGCAGAAAGGATTATTGCCTACACCTGGCTCATCGCTGCCCCATAATGGCATACAGCTTTCCGTGTTGATCCAGCTCATACCCATAAAGCCGGCTTCCGCCATTTTCCATGCATAGGTACCGCCCCGCATCCAGTGTGTGGTATTGCGTAATGCAACACAGCCAATCCCATGCTCCTTGGCAAGCTCCATAGCCCTGTCCGCACAAAAGAGAGCATTGGTAATGCCGATCCCTAAATGTCCATCATAATTCTCAACCGCACCCCTGGCTCCTGTCAGCTCTGGCTCTCCTTTTGGATCTACCCAGCCCTTTTGCACATATTCCACAAAACGGGGGATCCGGTTCAGTCCGTGGCTCTCCACTCCGTCCGCACTGGACTGCGCATGAATGGCGGCACAAACCTCAGCCTGCTCCATGGTAAGCCCCACATTTATCAAAGCCTTTTTTACCGTTTCTTTTACCGTTTCATAAGGTATTCTTAAACTCATAGCTTCTCCTCTTTCTATTAAGCGGTCCGGGGGGTTCTTCCTGCACATACC
>JAEWRS010000258.1 GCA_023398855.1 Bacillota bacterium | reverse complement strand
CAAGGTTACTGTTGCACTGCTGGCCGTTGACATGGGTATGTATACTTTTGAAAGCATCTGGAACTCATTGGCTCCATCCATGATTGCTGCTTCTTCTATCTCCTTGGGAATGCCGCTGAAATAATTTCTGAGCAGAATGATGTTATATGCCTGAACGCCAAAGGCAATAATCATTCCCCACCTGTTATCCACGTGCATGGTCTTGTAATTTAAATACAGGGGAATCATTCCCGCACTGAACCACATGGTAAATACCAGCAAAAAGTTCCACTGCCTTCTGAACATCAGCTTTGTTTTCTGCAGCGCATATGCACCTGTAATGGAGATGGCCATGCTCCAGGCAGTACCAAGTACGGTATAGAACAGGGTATTGGTGTATGCGATCCAAAAGCCTTTATTATGCAGCACCATATCATAAGCCTGAAATGTCACTTCCTTTGGCAGAAGTACAATCTGTCCGCTTTCGTAGGCTACCTTTCCGCTGATTGACACGCTGAATGCGTATAAAACCGGATACAGGGCAAGCAATGCAAAGATGATAATCATCGTATAGGAAAATACCTTAAATATCTTTTCACTTCTGTTTAAGCGCTCCATTGTTTCCGCCTTTCCTAATCTACCACAGGGATGTTTCTGATATATTTCTGCTGATCGTATTGGCACCGATTACCAGTGCAAACGCGATCAGGGAATTAAACAGGCTGACAGCGGCCCCAATTCCATAATTGCCTGACAAAATACCGATTCTTTGCTCAAAGGTGGAAAGCACATCTGCTGTCACATAAATGTTTGCATTGTATAAAAGCAAAACCCTTTCATAGCCAATGGTCAGCATGCTTCCGATCCTCATAATGATCATGATGATCAACGTAGGTGCCATGCCTGGAAACGTGATAAAACGGATTTCCTGAAATTTATTGCCCCCGTCTACCTTTAATGCCTCATAAAGAGAAGGGGAAATTCCCATAATCGCAGCGAAATAAACAATGGAATTGTATCCGCTTTCCTTCCAGATCCCCACCATAATATAAAGTGGCCTGAAATAATTGGATTTCTGCATGATAGACATTCCAGGCTCAATCAGTCCTATGTGCTGGAACAATGATGCAACAATTCCGCTTGAGCGGACTCCGCTGTATACCAGCATAAGCGCAATGCCTGTAATCGTAACCTCTGATAGGAAATGAGGCAGGTAGGTGGCTGTCTGCGTCAGTTTTCTGACCGTGTTATTTCCGATTTCAGCAAAGAGCAGGGCCATGATGATGGGAATGGGAAATCCAAATATAAGACTGTAGGCACTGATGATAAAGGTATTTCTGAATGCCTGCCAGAACTCCACCTTATTCACACCTGCAACCAGGTTGATAAAATTATCGATCCCCTTAAACTCACTTCCCCAGACCCCAAACTGAGGGTCAAACCGCTTAAACGCAATGAGAAGCCCTCCCATTGGTTTATAGGCCCATAATGCAAACCAGATCACCAGCGGAAGCAGGAGCACATACAAACGCCAGTCCTTTCTCACCGCCTTCCATATTTTTTTTGTCTGCGGTTTCCGCATCTTAACTTCTTCCGTTTCCATTCCCTTCTCCTTCCATCTCAGTAAAATAATATCTCATATCACAGATAAGTCCTTTCCGCATTTGCAGCACACAGCACACAATGATATTGATTATCAGAGGAAAACAGGTAGCCCCAAAATAGTCCATTGCTCCTGTTAATTCTCCTGTCAGTAAAAATATAATCATTCCCTTTCCAGCTGACAGGCTGCAGTGAGAAAGAAAGATATAAAGCAGCAGAAAAACATGTCCCCTGGCAATGGTGTCCCTGTTTCTGTCTCCATAAACCAGCGTGGGAATTCCTATAAACACATTGGAAAAGACATAAAATAAAATTCCGGACCAAAGGGGCATATCAGAAAACAGGATGCCAGGTATGCCTCCAATCATGGCTACTGCCACTCCCGCCGCTCCCCAGCGGATCATGGATATTAGACAAAGGGCCATGGAAAAGCTGAAATAGAAGCTGCTGTTCCAAAATTTCAAAGTCTCATAGCTCATGAACTCTGAAACAGCCGCAAGTATGGAAAAAAACAACAAGTCCAGATAACGGAAAGAAACAATTTCTTTTGTATTGTTCATAATTGCGAACTCCGTTCACGATATTGTTTAATAAATGAGATCTCTTGGCGAGAGATCTTAAAATTCAAAAAGTTCATATATAAGAACTAAGTTTTTAACATGAGCATATTATACATTTCAATTCCTTTTTTGTCAATATAAATGTGCACTTTATATTATTCACTTAAATATTTACCCTATATATTCCCTTAACAGGACAAATAAAAAATGCGAGAACACCATTTGCATTGCATTTCATCAGGAAAAGCAAAAGGCGGTTTTCTCGCATGACCAACATGGTTCGTATTACAAAAAAGAAGCACTTAGGAATTAGGATGATATCCTAAATTTTTCGATATGTTCATAGCCACCTCTTTCAGCTCCTGGGCAACCCGTTCATCGTCAATGGATTCGTTGTAAATATCTGATAAGGAAACAGCTGCCGCAACTCTTCCCGAATAGTCAAAAACAGGAGCCCCGCAGCAGCTGGTGATATTCTCCAGTTCCCTCTGATCCAAAGAATATCCCCGTTCTTTTGTTCTCTTCAGTTCCTCCAGAAGCTGTTCTTTGGAGGTAATGGTATAGTCTGTTAATGGCTTAAAATCAATCTTATCGATAATTGCACTTTGTTCCTCTTTCGGTAAAAATGCAAGAATTGCCTTGCCAAGGGAAGTGGCATAGGCATCCTTTCTGGTTCCAATGGCGCATGAAGCCAGTCTGGCATTCTGAGCCACGTATTTATGCACGTATACAATCTTGGTTCCGTTTAAAACGGCCACAAAAGCGGTTTTATTATATTTTTCAGCTATTGGCTGTAGGTTTATTGTGCACTCTTTTATAAGACTCATATCATCCACATATTTCATGCCCAAAGAAAAAGTCTCTATTCCCAGACAATACTTTTTATCATTATCCCGAAGAGTTGTTATATAATTCAACTCCAGCAATGACTGAACGATAACAAAGACACTGCTCTTAGCCATTCCCATTTCATTAGTAATCTCCTGTAAGGTGACTCCTCTTTTTCTGCTTGCAATCAACTGCAATATCATAAATGTGCGTTCCACGGTCCGATTCATCTCATACCTCCGAAAGTTTATATATACGAATCAAATTCATGATTATATAGATTGTATTCTTTTTTTGCTTTAGTGTCAATATTGTATCATAATGTTCTGTTTTTTCGAAACATATGCAGGATAAAATAACCGGTAATAATACAACGCGCTGCGAAAATACTGAATTTTCAGCATTTCCGCAGCGCATCAACGGCTACTTTAAATGAGACTGCTTAACAATGGTATCCACCGTAATATTCATTTTTCTCTTCCTGCTTTCATCAGTTAACAGAACCAGGCAAAGAAGATCGATCATATAAAGGACTGATAATTGGCTGTTTACAAACCGTTCCTGATCAACAAACAGAGGATTTACTACGGGAAAACAATAATCTGCAGATTGGGCAATGGTACTGTTGGTAAAGCTGGTGAAGCAGATAGCCGTCGCTCCATTCTGTTTTGCCACTCTGACCGCATTGGCAACCTCGGCTGTTTCACCAGATATTGAGATTGCAATGATCAGATCCCCTGCTCCCAAAATGGAGCTGTAAATCAGCATTAAATGGGAATCGGTCACACTTTGCACATGAAAACCCATTCTTGATAAGCGAAGCATGGTTTCATCGGCAGTCAGCCCTGATG
>JAEWRS010000253.1 GCA_023398855.1 Bacillota bacterium | reverse complement strand
CACTGACGGTTTCCAGAGTAATGGCTTCCTTATAATGATCCCTGATGTACTTTTTGGCTATCCGTATGGGCCGGTTATTTTCCTGCATCTTACCTGCTACGGCTTTGTCATAAGAAGACGAGATTTCTTTAATTAGAAAACGCAGGACCTCTCTGGCAGAGGAACAAAATTCCACACCCTGATTAAACCGTTCCATAAAATTCTGCTCAATGGGAATCTTGTGGTTTTTCATGAAAAACAAGTAAAGGTTGCACACCTCCCGGCACATCTGCAATATCTCATGTCCGGTCATATCAGGCTGTTCCAAAAGCCCTTCCTTAAGCGTCATCAGGCAGCTACCCACTTGCTGCCTGTCCAGGCTTTCCAGGGCTGTATTCATGCTCTGGTTAAACTGGGTGAACCACTGGCTTGATGCCAGATGAAAAGAACTGCGCAGCTCACCTTCCAAAAGCCTGCCATTTCCGGCTACCAGCCGCTGCTCCACCAGATGCCTGGCAGATTTAAGGGAGCTTCTTAACTGGGCTGAATCCTGTACGGCAGTTCCAAAACCAATGGTCACCCGAAGTCCTTCCAGAATGGATTCCAAAACGGCAAGTTCATTTAATATGTTTTTACACTGTCTGCGGATGAGTTTTCTGCTTTCCTCTCCATAATTAAGGAATATATAAATATGGCTGTTTTCCACATACAATTCCCAGTCAAACACATAACCTTTCAGCATCTGCTCCGCGATCTGAGTTGTCTTTTCCGTGAGAAAGTCCAGGTTTTTTTCATCTGGCATGGATACCCCATCAAATTTGACACAGACAATCTGAAAGCATCCCGGCTTTAACTGATAATAATATTGTTTATTGATTTCATCCAGTCCGGTACCATCCTGCTCGCTCCTGTCTCTGTATAAAACACTGGAGAACCATGTGGTACGGAGCCTTTCCGCATCGCTTTTTCTTGCAAGCCTGACCCGTTCCTCATATGTGAGCTGCTCGTTTTTTTCATTATATCTCTCTCTGATCTTTTCCAGGGTTTCCGTCAGCTCCTGTTTTTTTATGGGCTTTAGCAAATAATCACTGACCCCATATTTGATCGCCGTCTGAGCATACTCAAAGTGCCGGTATCCGCTGATAATAACAAATTCAACTCCCACATTCAGTTCCCTGGTCTTCTTCACCAGGTCCAGGCCGTCATAACCTGGCATCCGGATATCCGTAATCACCACATCAGGTGAAAGGGTTTCTATCTTTTCAAGCGCCTCGATCCCGTTATTCGCCACACCGCTGAGTTTCATATCCAGCGCCTGCCAGTCGATCAGCTTTTCGATCAACTGGCAGATCTTTTCTTCATCGTCTGCTATTAATACTTTTAACATGATTAACCCCCTGTTATGCCCTGTGTCTTATGACATTATATCATGTCTGGACTGGTGTAGGAAGTAGTGTAAAAAAGAAAAGCAGATATCATTTGAGACTATTATCAATCATTTAAAACCATCCAGTTCTAGGAATCACTCCCACTTGAAAAAACGGATAGAGATGCTGATGCATATCACTGCAATAACCAGCATCACCACAACAGGAGTAAAAACCCTGTCCATTGGCAATCCCAGGGAAGCAGCCTTTAGCAGCTTTATTCCCTGTGTCAGTGGCAGCAAATCCGCCGCTTTTTGAAATCCAGCGGGCATTACCTCGTAAGGCAGAGTAGCGCCGGAAAAAATCAACATTGGGAAATACAGGAGGCTGGCGCCGGCACCGGCGATCTTTGTGTTTGGGGAAATTCCTCCCACTAAGAGACCAATACTGAACATGGACAGCATAACCAGTAAATATGCCCCTAAAAACAAAAGCCATGAACCCTTTAACTGATAGTCAAAAAATAGCGCTCCTGCTGCATAAACAAGGATAAGGGAAGCAATGGAATAAAGCGCGTAAATTCCTGCCTGCACTGCCAAAATAAGAGCAGGGTCAATGGGGGTAACCTTAAACCTTTTTAAAATCTTCCTGCTCCGGTAATCAGATACAACCAGAGGAAGCCCCATCACGCCTCCGGCACAAATAGCAATGGAAGCTACCGCACCAAAGGACTGTTCCAGGAACGTATATTGTGCGCCGTCAAAAGCCGGCTTGTCTCCAAAAACTGCTCCTAAAATCACCACAACAACAACCGGCATACAAATAGCAAAAATAAACATATCCAATCCGCGAAGAGACAATTTCCCTTCTGTTTTCAGTAAAGTCCTAAATGCCTTCATATTCACCCTCCCCGTCGGTATACCAAAGATATGCATCCTCAAGTCTTTCATAAGGACTGGCCGCAACCGCTTCCTTTATGGTACCGCAAAAAATGCTTTCTCCGCTTTTCAAAATCATAATCTTGTCACAAAGGGCTTCCACCTCATCCATAAAATGAGAAGTCAGTAAAATTGTAATGCCTTTTTCTTTTAGCTGCAAAAGACTCCTCCACACCTCACGCCGTGCCCTGGCATCCAATCCAGTTGTCAGCTCATCTAAAAACATAACTTGAGGATCCGGGATCAGCGCAAGCACAATAAATAGCCGCTGCTTCTGACCTCCTGAAAGTTCACTGACCATGCTTTTTAACTTTTCCGAAAGTCCAAACTGTTCCAGAAGAATCCTATAATCCAGAGTGTTTTTGTAAAGGGAAGCAGTCACTTCACAAAGCTCATATACCTTGATCTTATCCTGGTAATTGCCCTCCTGAAATTGAACGCCAACCTTTTGGAAAAGCTTTTTCCGGTCTTTTCGCGGATTCATTCCTAAAATGGACACGGTTCCATTGTCCTGCTTTTTCGTTCCCAGGATACACTCGATTGCAGTGCTTTTCCCCGCCCCGTTTGCTCCCAGCAAGCCAAATACCTCCCCCTTGCAAATCGAGATATTCATATTCTCTATGGCTTTTACTTTTGCGTAGGACTTTTGCAGTCCTTTCACTTCAATAGTTGTTTCCATGTAATAAAATCCCTCCTGTCTTTTCTTTTCACAAGAAGAATAACACCAGACTAAAGTCTGGTGTTATAGTGGAGGGTTCGATTCAAATTTTATTTTCATTTGTTCTAAATGGTTACGCATCACTACTGCATGTTCCCCGGCATTGCGCAAAGAGGTAAGAAGCTTATCACATACAGAAATAATGTCATCGTCTTTGTCTGGAGTATCAATCACCTGTCTGATATCTGCTTCAGGATTTTGGGATATGGTATTGAGCATCCGCAAAATTGCTGAAAGGGAGTAATTCCCGCAGCGCAGGGAACGGATGATTTTAATCCGAAGTATATCTACCCCCGTATAAATCCGGTACCCGTTTTGTTTCCGTTTTACAGTGAGCAGGCCGTTCATTTCCCAATTTCTTAAAGCATCCATTGAGATTTGTAAATAGTCAGCCGCTTCTTTTCTGGTTAAAACCATTGTCCCTGTCTTTTGTCCCTGGCAGCCGCTTATTAACAGCCTTTTTGTAATCTCAATGGCTTCTTCCGCATTTTTCTGCTCATTTTCTATCTGCTGCAAATAATGTTCCGTCAAATCAATCGCCTTGTTGAAATCTCCGGCTGCCGATGTCTTAATAATGGTAATTGCCTGTTTTCTCAACCCATTTTGTAAAACCTCAACCTGTAATGCGATTCTTGCAAACTTCATCTGCTCCATATGAAAATCTGTAAAAATTCGATAACCGTTATTATTGCGCTCTGGTTTGGGAATGAGCCCAAGCGCTTCATAAAGACGTACCGTATTGGGATGGATTCCGATGCTGCGCGCAATTTCTGATGTATTATAAGTATTCATTTTATTCTGTCACCGCCATTCTAATCCGCCATAATCGCATCCTATAAAAGTCTGGTGCTTTGTTAGAGGATTTCATTGTACCGTATAGGAGTAAAAAATACAAGAATGAGGAAGATACCGTCCTGCAAAGGATAATCTTTTATCCTGGGCTTATCATGGTATGATAAAGCCAAACCAGGCGAAAATCCTGGTAAAAGCATGTAACATTCTATGGTTACTATTATTAACTTCACAAAAAAGAGCCGGGGCCAGACTGATCTGTACAGTCTGATTCCCCGGCAAGCATAAATCCAGATTATTCTTTTGTAACTAATTCATTTACATTATCAGCTGTTACCAGTTCGTTGTCCAGGATTACGTATTTGTCAACTTCCTTTCCCTGAAGATAGTTGTATGCGGCATCCATAATTGCTTTTCCCAGGAAGAATGGAGGCTCTGCAATAGTTGCCTCGACCTTTCCGGCTTTAATCGCTTCAATGGTATCATCAATGGCATCACAGCCGATCATAGTGATCTCATCCAGACGGCCTGCAGCCTCAATTGCCTCCAACGCGCCAAGCAGCATTTCATCATTTGCGGCATATAATCCGTCAATGTGGTCGTTGGCCTGAAGAATGTTTTCCATTACATTCATGCCCTTGGAACGGTCAAAATCTGCCACCTGACATGCAACGATCTTCATGTCCGGATTCTGGCTTATCACCTCATTAAAGCCCTTGGAACGGTTCTGTGCCACATTGGTTCCCATAATCCCCTGGATTTCTACAATATTTCCCTTGCCTCCCAGTGTGTCCACCAGATATTGACCTGCCAGTTTACCTGATTTAATGGCATCGTAGCCGATATGGGATACAACATCCCCCCCGCTGGCCTCCCGGTCCATGGTAAGCACCGGGATTCCGGCTTCGTTGCAAGCTTCAATGGAAGATACGATTGCATCAGAATCACAGGTATCAATGATGATGCAGTCCGGCTTTTTGGTGATCAGGTTCTCAATGTCCTTCATCTGGATGGTAGGATCATCCTGGGCATCTGTGATATAAAGCTCCACGCCTAATTCATCTGCGGCTTTCTGTACCCCATCTTTGACGTCTACAAAGAACGGATTTGTCTGAGTATTCATAGCAAGGCCCACCACGTACTTCTTGTCCCCTGGCTTAGCCTCTGCATCTGACTGTGCTTTTGCTGTTGTGGTGGCTGCTTCTGTCTGTGTGGTCTCTTGCTTGGTTTCAGGCGCCTTCTCTCCGCTGCTGCACCCTGCCAGTGACGCCAGGACAAGTCCTGCTGCTGCCATTGCTGCCATGTGTTTTCTTTTCATCATAATTTTTTACCTTCCCTTCTCTTTTACATTAATAGCTTTATTTATTCTGCTTTCGCAGATAAATCCTTGACCTTTTTGTCTACCAGGACCGCAATCAGTACAACCGCCCCTTTTACAATATTGGTTGCATGGGGATTGACATTCATGAGCGTAAGAATATTATCGATAATTCCCATGATCATGGCACCTACCACGGTAGGCAGTACAAATCCCGTCCCCCCGCTTAAGCTGGTTCCTCCAAGAATGACTGCTGCAATGGCATCCATCTCAATCCCCTGTCCGCTGGTGGATTGGGCAGACCCCAGTCTGGCTGTTAAAACCACTGCCGCAATGCCACTTAATAAACCATTGATGATGTAAGCCATCCACTCCGTCCTTTTAACCGGAATTCCGGATAAACGGGCAGCTTCCCTGTTACCGCCAAATGCATAAATGCTGCGGCCAAAGCTGGTTTGCGTTAATATGTAATGAGCCAGCAAAAAAAGTACTATCAGGATAATAACAGGCACAGGAACCCCCAGCACCGTACCTTTCCCTATAAATTTATAAGAATCTATTTTTACCGGAATGGGCGAACCTTTGGTGTAGATCAACACACAGCCCCGAAGCAGAGTCAAAAAGCCCAGGGTGGCGATAAACGGAGGAATGCCACATTGGGAAATAAAAAATCCATTGATAATCCCGCAGGTGATTCCGATTGCAACTGCCGTAAATACCGCCAGCAAGGTATTTCCCGTGGAAGCCAGCACACCGGAGGCCACCACTCCGGCCAGCCCTAATATGGAGCCAACAGACAAGTCAATGCCGCCGGTCAGAATCACAAAGGTCATGCCGCATCCAATGATACCGGCAACTGTCACCTGCTTAAAAACATTAAATAAATTGGAAACACTTAAAAAGCTTTTTGACAAAAAAGCGGCAAAGATACAGATGACCAGCAAGATCAAAACTGAACGATATATGTTTATTTGGTTGATTAACCGTTTCTTAGTTTCCTGATTCATTTTCACTTACCCCTCCAGACGCATGTGCTAATATTTTTTCCTGATTCATTTCCTGTTTGGAGATTTCCAATACCGTACGTCCTTCCCGCATGACAATGACACGGTCACTGACTCCGATCAACTCCGGCAAATCCGTGGAAATAACCAGAATGCTCTTGCCGGCCTCGGTCAGCTTGTTCATTATGGCATAGATTTCTGCCTTTGCCCCCACATCCACTCCCCGGGTAGGCTCATCTAATATCAGAATATCAGAATCTGCTAAAAGCACCTTTGCAAACACAATTTTCTGCTGGTTTCCGCCGCTTAACTTTCCGGCAAGCTGCTGCGGAGAACTGATCTTTATGTTCAGCGCCTTAACCTGCTCCTTAACACGCTCCATTTCCAGTCTGTTGTCCAGCCGGAATCCTCTGGTCAGCCTTTTT
The DNA here is from genome assembly GCA_023398855.1 of Bacillota bacterium. Taxonomy (GTDB): domain Bacteria; phylum Bacillota; class Clostridia; order Lachnospirales; family Lachnospiraceae; genus Lacrimispora. The sequence continues at coordinate 2,574 of JAEWRS010000253.1, read as the reverse complement.
AAAGAAGACATGGAAACATTTTCTTTGATGTTTCTTATTAAAACAAGCCCTTCCTGCTTCCTGTCATCTGATACAAATCCAATTCCTGCTTCTAATGCTTTTCTTGGAGAGGAACAGTCCTTTTTCTCACCGTGTACATGAATTTCTCCGCTTTCCATGGGCATTGCGCCGTAAATCAGCTTGGAAAGTTCTATGGTACCTGCACCCAAAAGACCTGTAATCCCTAAAATTTCCCCTTTGTGAAGCTTTACGCTGACATCGTGAACCCCGCGGCTGTTTATTTTTCTTGCTTCAAATACTACTTCCTTCCGTTTGTAATCCCTTACCGGATACAGATTGGATACATTCCGCCCCACCATCATGGATACCACATCTTCATAATCCGTCTCGCCTATGAATTTGGTTGCCACAAACTTTCCATCACGGAAAACTGTAAGACGGTCGGAAATCTGAAAAATTTCATCCATGCGGTGGGAAATATAAATGACCGCAATTCCCTTTTTCTTCAGTTCCTCAATGGTCCGGAAGAGAATCTGAATCTCTTCTTCTGCCAGTGCTGCCGTAGGCTCATCCATAATGATGATTTTAGCACCAATGGTCAGGCACTTTGCGATCTCCGTCATCTGTGCCTCTGCCACAGATAAATTCCGAACCTTAGCTTTTGCATGGAATTTTAGACCCAGATGATCCAGATTTTCCTGCGCATCCCTGTATAGCTTGTTCCAATCCACTTTCCCAAACTGATTCACAGGAAGTCTTCCAAGATACATGTTTTCTGCCACCGACAATTCAGGAACCATATTAAATTCCTGATAAATCATGGCAATTCCATGCTTTTCCGCATCCTTGGCGGAATGGAACACCACTTCTTTCCCATCCAGATACATGGCACCGGAGGTATAAGGCTGAGCCCCTGCAATTATTTTCATCAGAGTGGATTTCCCCGCACCGTTTTCTCCGCACAGTGCATGAACCTCTCCCTCAAAAATCTCTAAATGCACTTTGTCAAGTGCCTTGACACCGGGAAACGTCTTTACGATTGATTCCAGCTTTAATAGTAACCTTCCTCCCATATAATCTCACCACTTCCCCTTTGCTTCCGGTCAATATGCGCAGCCTGAGACCACTACGACATTTGTGTATCCTGTAAACTCTCCTGTCAGGATGATTGCTTTGGCCCCTTCCGTGATTGTTTTTAATTCCTTATGGGGCACATACTCCACCGGTATACCTTCCGGCAGAAGGGCCAGGGCCTTCTTATGAAGTTCCGGACTTACAGCCAGTGCCTCCTCCGCAAATATGGCTTTTTCCGTTACTATATACTTTTCTATTTCTTCCAATACCTCCAGATAAGAAGGGCTCCCAGGCTTCCAGCCTAAATCCACCCGTTCCACTCCCTTTGGAATTGGCAGCCCGGCATCACCGATCACCAGCATATCCATATGTCTGAGCTCTGCCATGACCCTTGCTAATTGAGGGTGTAAAATTCCAGCTTTTAACATGACTGTTCCTCCTGCTCTCTGATAAATGAGTCAATTTCTTCCCGGTCAGGCATGGCCGGCGTTGTTCCGATTCTCTGTACTGAAATAGCTGCTACTGCATTGGCAAAGACTGCTGCCTCCCATAAGTCCTTTCCTTCTGCCAGGGCAGCCACCAATCCGCCGTTAAATGCATCGCCTGCACCGGTGGTATCCATTGCATTGACCCGGTAGGCAGGCAAAAGTCCCCTCTTCTCAGGAGTTGCCAGATAAACGCCTTTTTCCCCCATGGTGATCAGAACATTTTTCACTCCTTTTTCAAAAAAGAAGTCCGCAGCTCTTCCGGCATTTTCTTTTCCATCTACCGGTATACCGGTTAATATGCCGGCTTCTACCTCATTGGGCGTGATTAAATCCACCTTGCTTAGCATACTGTCGCTGACCGGCTGAACAGGTGCCGTATTTAATATGATCTTTACGCCTTTCTCATATGCAATATCAATAATTTTTTCCACGGAGGAAAGATTGGTCTCCAGCTGGGTCAGCAGAAATTCTGACTGGTCCAGTAAGTCTGAAATTGATTCCACTTCTTCGTCTGTAACGGTATCACAGGCTCCCAGAATCACAACAATTTCATTCTGGCTGGTGTTTTCATCTACCATGATCAGCGCACTGCCTGTCTCTGTCTGTCCGGTACGAAATATCCGGCCGGTATCCATTTCCAGCTTGTTCATGGTACTTAATGCTACCTCTGCAAATGTATCCTCCCCAAGCTTCGTTACCATGGTTACATCTGCTCCCGCCTTATGAGCGGCCACCCCCTGGTTGAATCCTTTGCCGCCAGGACCCATTTTAAAAATACTTCCTTTTACGGTTTCTCCCGGAACAGGAAGATGAGGGCATCTTCCCATCAGGTCCACTACAAAGCTCCCGAAAACTGTTACCTTTTTCCCCATGACCCTTCTCCTCTCCTTATAATAAGGCTATTCCATTACCTGCCCCAATCCGGTCTGCTCCGGCTTTTATCATGGCCTGGGCTTCTTCCTGTGTACGGATTCCTCCGCTTGCCTTTACTTTTGCCCGGTCTCCTACCGTC
>JAEWRS010000243.1 GCA_023398855.1 Bacillota bacterium | reverse complement strand
GTATTCCTCCCTTTTATGTCACATATGTCCATGCAGGTCATCCTGCTGGATTTTGTAAATAAAAGACTTTGAACGCAGTAAAATTAATATTGCTGCATTCAAAGTCTTTTACCGTTAATGATAGATCATAATATATAATAATATAAAAATCAGAATATAGCCATATCATTCGTGTTAATATTTTTATTCCTCATCAGAAGATTCCACATCCCCGGCTATTACTTCAGGCAGCTCTTCATCCGCAATGTCCAGTTCTTCCAAACCTTCTCCGTCGGATTTGCTTCCGTCATCCCTTACCTTAGCAATGCTGGCAACAGTAATATCAGAATCCTGGTCAATGTTCATCAGCTTTACTCCGGAAGTGTTTCTTCCTATAACCGAAATATCATTGACAGATATACGGATCACAATACCTTCGGTGGTAATCAGAAGAAGGTCATGATCATCCTGAACTAATTTAGCTCCAACGATATCCCCTGTTTTTTCCGTAATCTTATAGCAAAGGACACCTTTTCCGCCTCTTCTTTGAGGTGTAAATTCTTCAATTGGAGTTCTTTTACCCATTCCATTCGCTGATACAATCAAAAGCTTCGGCCCCTGGGTTTCCATTTGCATCCCAACTACCTGATCATCCTCATTGAGCTTCATACCAATAACACCTATGGATACACGGCCTGTAATGCGGACATCCTTTTCATGGAACCGGATGCACTGGCCTTTTTTTGTTACCAGGAAGATGTCTTTTGTATCATCCGTAGCCTTAACCTCGATCAGTTCGTCATTTTCCCTGAGAACTATAGCCTGAAGGCCGTTCTTGCGGACATTGGCATATTCCCTCATTGGTGTTTTCTTTACCATTCCATTTTGGGTAGCCATGAATAAATACTTGTCATCATCGTATTCCTTCATCGGAATAATAGCTGTAATGCTTTCTCCGGGAAGCATCTGCAACAGGTTTACAATGGCCGTACCTCTGGACGTTCTGCTTCCTTCAGGAATCATATATGTCTTTAGCCGGTAAACACGGCCTGTGTTGGTAAAGAACATGAGGTAATGATGGGTGGTAGTCATCATTAAGTCTTCAATATAATCCTGGTCAATGGTCTTCATTCCCTTGATTCCTCTGCCGCCCCGGTTCTGGTTCTTAAAGTTGTCTACAGACATCCTCTTAATATATCCCAGCTTTGTCATGGCTACAATGGTATTTTCATCAGGAATCAGATCTTCCATGGACATATCATATTCATCAAAGCCTATAGAAGTTCTTCTGTCATCTCCATACTTTGCTGAAATGATGGATATCTCTTCCTTGATCACTGCTAAAAGCTTTTTTTCATCAGCAAGGATGGCCTTTAATTCCGCAATTCTGGCTTCCAGCTCTTTGAATTCTTTCTCAAGCTTTTCCCTTTCCAAACCGGTAAGAGCTCTCAAACGCATATCCACAATGGCCTGTGACTGAACATCACTTAATCCAAAGCGGCTCATGAGCTCTGCCTTCGCAATTTGTACATTTTCAGAACCACGGATAATCCTGATAACTTCATCAATATTATCCAGGGCTATGAGCAAGCCCTGTAAAATATTTGCTCTCTCTTCTGCCTTATTTAAGTCATATCGGATCCTTCTGGTCACTACTTCCTTTTGATGTTCCAGATAATAGTTTAACATCTGAAGGATGTTTAGGACCTTTGGCTCTAAAACACCAGAACTGTTTTTCACAAGAGCAATCATAATCACGCCAAAGGTATCCTGAAGCTGGGTGTGCTTGATCAACTGATTAAGAATTACACTGGCATTGGCATCACGGCGAAGCTCAATACAAATCCTCATACCGGACCGGTCAGACTCATCCCTTAAATCGGTGATTCCATCCACCTTTTTATCTTTTACAAGCTCAGCAATTTTTTCAATAAGGCGGGCTTTATTAACCATATAGGGAAGCTCGGTCACAATGATCCTGCTTTTCCCATTTGCCATGGCCTCAATATCGCTGACAGCCCTGACACGGATCTTTCCTCTTCCCGTACGGTAAGCTTCCTCTATTCCCCTTTTTCCCAGGATGGTCGCTCCTGTTGGAAAATCAGGCCCTTTGATGATTTCCAGGATCTCTTCCATAGTGGTTTCCCTGCCATCTTCCACCTGGTTGTCAATAATATGAATGACCGCATTTACAACTTCTCTCAGATTATGAGGAGGGATATTAGTAGCCATACCAACAGCAATTCCTGAGGTACCATTTACCAGAAGATTAGGATAACGGGACGGAAGAACATCCGGCTCTCTCTCTGTCTCATCGAAATTGGGGCTGAAATCAACGGTATCTTTGCTTATATCTGCAAGCATTTCCATGGAAATCTTACTTAAACGAGCTTCCGTATATCGCATGGCGGCCGCGCCGTCTCCATCCACGGAACCGAAGTTTCCGTGGCCATCCACCAGCGGATATCTGGTAGACCATTCCTGTGCCATATTCACCAGGGCGCCGTAAATAGAGCTGTCACCATGGGGATGATATTTACCCATGGTATCACCCACAATACGGGCACATTTACGGTGTGGCTTATCAGGACCGTTGTTGAGCTCAATCATGGAATACAGGACTCTACGCTGAACCGGCTTCAAACCGTCTCTAACATCAGGCAAAGCTCTGGAAACAATGACACTCATGGCATACTCAATGTATGATTTTTCCATGGTCTTTTTTAAGTCCACATCATGAACTTTATCAAAGATATTTGGTTCCATTTTATTTCCTCCAATTATTTCAGTCCACGTATCCCTTTAGATACGGAAAGTGCTTTTGTACTTTAACACTCGCTTTTTTATTAAACATCAAGATTCTGTACGTATTTCGCATTGGTTTCGATAAATTCACGCCTTGGCTCTACCTGGTCACCCATTAAGGTTGTGAAGGTTAAATCTATCTCAGAAGTAGTATCTTCATTCATGGTAACCCGAAGAAGAACTCTTCGCTCCGGATCCATGGTGGTTTCCCAAAGCTGTTCCGCATCCATCTCTCCCAAACCTTTGTAACGCTGGATCTTGTTGTTATTGTCACGGCCAATTTCACGCAGAATGGAGTTAAGTTCCTCATCCGAATAAGCATACCATACCTTTTTCCCCTTCTCCACTTTATATAAGGGGGGCTGTGCCAGATACACATAGCCTTCTTTAATCAGTTCAGGCATAAAACGGTATAAGAAGGTGAGAAGGAGCGTACTGATATGAGCACCATCCACATCAGCATCGGTCATGATAATGATTTTATGATATCTTAATTTACTTAAGTCAAAATCATCATGTATACCCGTACCAAATGCTGTGATCATGGCTTTGATCTCCGCATTGGCATAAATCTTGTCGAGTCTGGCTTTCTCCACGTTCAGGATCTTTCCTCTCAAAGGCAGGATTGCCTGAGTATTCCTGGAACGGGCTGTCTTTGCAGAACCACCGGCACTGTCTCCCTCGACGATGTATATCTCGCAGTTTTCCGGATTCTTATCCGAGCAGTCAGCAAGCTTACCCGGAAGGGCCATTCCCTCCAGAGCCGTCTTTCTCCTGGTTAAATCCCTGGCCTTTCTGGCTGCAGCCCTTGCTCTCTGAGCAAGAATGGATTTGTCACAAATGGTCTTGGATATACTTGGATTTTGCTCTAAATAATAGGTAAACTGCTCTCTTAAGAGACCATCCACTGCTCCTCTGGCTTCGCTGTTTCCTAATTTTTGTTTGGTTTGTCCTTCAAACTGGGGGTCTTCGATTTTGATACTGATGATAGCTGTCAGACCTTCCCTGATGTCCTCACCTGAAAGGTTTGTTTCATTGTCTCTTAACAGTCTGCACTTTCTTGCATAATCGTTTAAAGTGGTAGTCAGAGCACTTTTAAAACCAGCCAGATGGGTTCCACCTTCAGGAGTATTAATGTTATTAACAAAGCTGTAAATATTTTCTGTATAGGAATCATTATGCTGCATGGCTATTTCAACATAAACCCCATCCTTTATTCCTTCACAGTAAAATACCTGATTATAAAGAGGTGTCTTTCCCTTATTGAGATAAGTGACAAATTCCCTGATCCCACCTTCATAGTGAAACAAGTGCTCGCGGCCTTCTTCTCTCTCATCCTGAAGGATAATCCTTAAGTTTTTGGTTAAAAAGGCTGTTTCCCGGAGACGGATCTTTAAGGTATCGTAATCATAAACAGTTTCTTCAAAAATATCTTCGTCGGGAAGGAAAGTGACCTTTGTTCCATGCTCCTC
>JAEWRS010000219.1 GCA_023398855.1 Bacillota bacterium | reverse complement strand
CGTATACTGTTAATCATAGAGAACACCAATCCTTTGTTTGTATTAGTTTTGTCGCTAAATACTTTATCACAAAGTGGTGTTCTCTTTTTATTTATTTTCCATTATCCGAATAAAACTTTACGCTAGCGTATGAAATAACCACAAAAAAGGAGTCATTGCAGCCAACATTCCTATCAGCGTGCAATGACTCCTTTTATAACAGGAAACAGTCACAAGAAACAGATACTTAATTGTTCCCGGCTTCCAGACGATCAATTGTATCCTTAAACTGCGGCAAATGCTCCTTATGTGCGATCAGCAATTCATCTAATACTGTTTTGGCAATTTTACCGCTTGGAACCAGAGGGTTTAGAGTAAATGCCTGCTGAGCCATGCCGTAATCACCAGTTACCGACGCTTTAATGGTTGTCAGTTCCATATCCTTCATTAACTGCAGCAGCCCTCTGCTGGAGGGTTCAAAGGAACCCCAGGATATGGGAACCGGACCGCCTGAAGTAATGATACTGCTCACTTCCACCACTACATCATCGGGCAGATCCGAAATTGCTCCGTTGTTTCTGGTGCTTACCACCATATGGGTGCGCTTATCATTGTAAATGGAATTAATCAACTCACAGGCCGCATCAGAATAGAATGCTCCGCCCCGTTTTTCTAACTGAGGCGGCTTAATGCTCAGATTAGGATCTTTATACAATTCGAATAATTCGGCCTCAGTACGTTTTACCAGCTCGGCACGGGTCTCTCCTTTTGCAAATGCATCCAATTCTTCTTTCAGCATATCGTCAGTAATATAATAATACCGATGATACATGCAGGGAATAATTCCAAGATTACAAATCTGTTCCGGTAAAAATGAGATGTTTGGAATATTCTGTACTCCCGAATTTGCACTGGTAAAGCTCTTCAGTGCGTTTTTCATGTTCTCAACGCTGGTGTATGCCTTTTCCAGTACCTCACCAGTTTTTTCTTCACCGGCTTTGTTCCAGACTCTGTGCCAGTGAAAATGATTCAGACCGCCGAACCGGAAAAATAAATCTTTCTCGTTTTCTTTTAAAGCTCCTGCTGCAATCTTTCTGCAAAGAATGGGAACATTGCATAAACCCACCACCTTGTCCCAATTGCCATAACGCATTACAGCTTCTGTCACCATGCCGGAAGGATTGGTAAAATTAACAAGCCATGCATTCGGGCACAGCTCTTTCATATCCTCTACAATACTCAAAATGACCGGAATGGTACGGAATGCCTTAAACATGCCTCCGGCTCCATTGGTTTCCTGGCCCAGAATTCCATGAGACAAGGGAATTCTCTCATCTTTCACTCGAGCATCTAACAATCCCACACGGAACTGAGTGGTAACAAAATCAGCATCTTTTAAAGCCTCACGCCGATCTAACGTCAAGTGTATTTCCCAGTCAAGGCCTGCTGCCTCCACCATACGCTTCGCCAGATTGCCGACAATCTCAAGCTTTTCTTTTCCTGCTTCAATATCCACCAGCCAGATTTCTTTAATGGGAAGGTGGTCTTTTCTCTTAATAAATCCTTCCATTAATTCGGGGGTATAGCTAGACCCTCCTCCAATGGTTACAATCTTAATCTTCTTATTCATATGCAGCCCTCCTTTCTTTCATTATAATACAGAAAAGGAGGTAAGAAAACAAAGTCAGCCCATTCAGTGACACTGCAAACCCTTTAGGTACATGTTTCCAACAAAATACACCCTGTGTTTTTCGGAAACTTATTTTTCTCCCGCTGCCACCTGATCCACAAATGCCTTAATCTCCTCATCCTTACAGCCTTCATAAAAACAATCCAGGAATCGTGGAATCATACACTCCTTCACCAGCTGGGGATCCAAAGCCTTTAATGCCTCCAAAAGCGGCTTTGCCACCTGTGTTTTTACTTGAAAAAGCAGGCTGGCATTCCTGTTTTGGGCTTCTTTTCTGTCCTCCGGGTATCCCATTCCCTTTGGTGAGCCAAACGCCTTGGTAAAAATATTGTTTAAGTTAATATCCGCACCCCAGCCAAAGCCCTTGGCATAAGGGAGGGACAGGGCATTGCCATTGTTGATCTGCAAAAACAGATAAGCATCCGCAGGCTCTATGCAATAGCCGCACACAACCCCTGGATACATATTTAATGACATCAAAGCTCCCTGCCCCGTGCCGCAGCCGGTAACCACAAAATCAACTGCCCCTGAGTTTAAAAGAAGGGCAGCCTGAATGCCTAAGTGCAAATAGGTGAGCCTTGGGTTCTCCTTTGTATATGCCTCCGGCACATCCTGGTCTGATAAAGGCTTTTCCATGGCAGCGTTATAAACACAATGGCCCATGGGCTCTGTCACAGACTTTAACTCCTTTAATATGATTCCATTTTTTGGCGACTGACTGAATTCATTTAATAATGCGATTTTCATTTGTTTCATTCCTTTCCAGCAGCTTTCTGCATCTAAACTTGTTTCTCTATGGCTTTGTCAGCATCTCGTCTCATCCGGATAAAATCCTCCTGAGACAGAGGAATATCCATGGATTTTGCCGTATCTTTGATCTGGGGCAGTTTCCTTGCTCCGCAGAGTACGTTAATATTGGAGGACAACATGGAGTTCCATTTGATGCAGAGATTTGCAAGGCTGCATTGGTACTGATCTGTCAAATCCCTCCAGCCTTTCAGCATTTCATTAGCCGTCCTGATGTTGTCTGACTTCCACCACGTTTTTCCTTCCCGTACCTCACCCTTTTTCGGTATGAAATCATCCGGGGCTTTTCCTGCAAGAAGTCCCTGTTCAATGGGAGAATAGGTCTGAAGAGTGATCCCGTTTTCTTCGCAGAAAGGAAGAAGATCTGTTTCAGCCTTTCTGTCCAGGATACTGAGTTTTTCCTGAATGACATCTATCTGTCCGGCCGCCACGTATTCCTTTAGAACGGCCAGATCCACATTGGAAGCGCCGATGGCCCGGATCTTTCCTTCTTGCTTCATCTTTAGCAGCTCTCCCATGGTATCTGCCACAGGGACTATGCCATAGGTCTTGCACTGCCAGTGGGTGTAATACACATCAATATAATCGGTTCCCAGGGTTTTTAAGCTCAGTTCCAAATCCCTCCTTATGGCTCTGGGAGATAAATCCCTGGAAACCGTATGGCCTTCTTTTGAAAAATGTACTTCTCCACCATCGTCATACCACTGAAGGCCGCATTTAGTGGAAATTATGACTTGTTTCCGGTCTGTCTGCTTCAGAGCCTGCCCAATTACTTCCTCACTGTGTCCAAAGCCGTAGACCCTTGCGGTATCAATCCAGTTGATGCCAAGCTCTAAGCCTTTTAAAATGGTCTTTACTGACATTTCATCGTCATTGGTTCCCCACCATTCTCCGCCGCCGATTGCCCAGCAGCCCAGTGCAAAGGCATTGGTCCTGATTCCGGATTTCCCTATCTCTCTCATTTCCATGGTCAATTCTCCTTGCTTTTTATGAAAAAACCTCCAGTAAATCATCATAGGTGGACGCGGTCTGCAGCTTTCTCATGATGGCCTCATTGCCAAGCTTACCTGCCAGCTCTGCAATCAGGCGCAGGTGTTCCTTTGCCCCACCGCTGTCAGAAGGCACGGCAAACAGAAAAAAAAGGTCCACTGGTTCTTCATCATAGGACTCCCATTCCACCATCTGCTCTGTTCTTCCCACGGCGATTCCTACCTTATCCACAAAATCCGATTTGCCGTGAGGGATGGCCACATGTCCCCCGATTCCGGTGATTCCTTCTTTTTCTCTTAAATACACGTCTTTCATATACCCTTCCAGGTCTTCTACGTATCCCGCCTTTTTCAGGAGTCCTGCCAGATGGCGGATAACCTCATCCTTATTGCATGCCTTCATTTTCAAATCAATGACTCTCTTATCCAGAATCTCTTTTACTGCCATCTTGTTTCTCCCCTTACTTGATAAAATACTGATAGACCTCCAGAGATGATTCCAGCCGTTTCATTGCTTCCATGTTGTCGTCATTCTCTGTAAGCAGCAGAAAATCTTTATAAAACTGCTTTGTCCGTTTTATTTCAAACTTTGATGTCATTTTAACTGCAAGCATAAATATGGTATCCACCATATCCTCATGCCACTTGACCGGCTTATCTAATATAGCCACAACAATACGGGATTCGTTCACTTCCGCCATGTTTCCATGTGGGATGGCGATCCCTCTTCCTATACTTGTAGTGGTTGCTCTTTCCCTGTCAAACACGCTTCCCAGATAGTTCCCAGTCACATCTCCCTTGTCCTCCAGCCTCCTTACCATCATGGTGATCAGCTGGTCCTTATCCTTCACCTGAGGCTTAACCAGGATCAAATCAACCTCAAACAGCTGGTGGCACAAGCTGCTGAACTGGAAATCCGGCCTGCTTCTCAGTCTGGAGACCTGGGCCGCCTTTCTGCGTATGATCTCAATCTCACTTTCACTTATGCGGTCCCCCACTGCTACCACACGGGAATCCTGTAACTCCAATCCTGAACCATCGATAATGATATCCGTCTCCGGGTGTAAGGACAGTTTAAAATCATGGCGGCTGACTGCCTGTACATCAGTGATCTCGGGAATGCGGTACTTGATCATTTCAATAGAAAGCTGACAGGCCGCCATACCTCTCTGACTCACCAGCAGAGCTGTCAGAGGTCTCCCCTTTTTCCTGCGGATTATGGCTGCCTGGATATAAAGAGCGATTCCTGCCAGCTCATCCTCTGTCACCTGCAAATCATAATACTCTTCAAATAAACTGCTGGTGGACCAGGCAGCCAGAAAGGTCTGCTTGTATTCATTTTTCACATACTTACTTATATTATCTCCTGTGACTGTGGAATACTTCATCCGGAAAATGGCTGACCTCATATGGATCAGCAGTCCTTCGTAAAGCATCTTATCTCCTGATAGGTCTGCATCCAGCACTGAATCAATGGTTTCGATTACCAGCTTAACAAAACGTTCCAGGTTCCTGTCATATTGCATGGCATAATCCTCATCGCTGACATCTGTAAAACTTTTCAGCTTTTTGGCTGAAAGCAGCAGCACTGCCAAGAGAATGGTATCATCCTCTGACAAGTCCACCTGGAATTCCTTTCCAATCCTCTGGTAAACGGACTCGGCAAAAGAATATTCATTGTAACGCTGGATATTTTCTTCCTGCATGCTGCTGGAAAGGAGACCATCGTCCAGTCCCTTTCTGGCAACAGACAGGCAGGCCATAATCCAGACCATTTTAAAGGAATGATCGGCCAGTTCAATCCTCCATGCGTTTTCCGCCTCCACAATGATACGCCGGATGCGGGCCGTATCAACTCCCGGCGCATAGGTGCCATACAGTGCCTCCAGGACTTCCGGAAGCATTTCCAACATATAATCTTTGATCGCGATCCGGAAGCTGTACTCTTTCCCAATGAGGCATATTCCTTTATTCCGCACGGCCGTTATCTTAATATTTCTTTTTTCAAACCAGCCTGATACGAGTTTTAGCAGATTACTGACTGTGGGAGGGCTTAAATAGAGGCTGTCTGCCAGCTGCTGCAGGGTCAGGACCTCTCCGGGTTTCATTTTAAGGAGCTTTCCCATAAGCTGCTTGTTCCTGTTCTCCAAATCCCCGGCATGGTCCTCCCCCTGTTCCAGACGTTCTTCCAGAACCTTCCTCTGCCTGTTGTCGAGCTCCAGCCATATCCCTGTGCCAGGCCTTTTTTCTATTGTTCCAAGCCCCTCTGCCTCCAGCCATTCTTCAAGCTGCTTAATACGGGTCCTCACCGTTTTTTCAGATAGTTTCACATTATCGGCAAGCTGCAGTATGGTATAAGTATCTTCGTTTATCAGGCACTGCAATATTTTGTTATTATATAATGCGTTCTTATCTTCCTTCAAGTAAACACCCCTATCCTTCAGGAATTATTCATTTCCTGCCTGCTTTGCCTCTCCGTATATGTATCTGCCGCTGGAACCGATCACCTTCATATAGTCTTTAACAAACTGTTTGATCCCGGCTTCCGCTGCCATGCAAAGATGCATATAATCAGTCCCCGGTTTCTCCTCCAGTTCCTTGAGCATAGCTGCTTTGCCTGCCTCAAAGGCATCGGTGCATACGTTGATTTTGTTGATTCCCCCTGCCACCGCCTTTTTTAAGTTCTCTTCCCCTGAACCGGAGCCGCCGTGAAGCACCAACGGCATGTTTAAAGCTTTTTTCAGCTGATGGAGGCGTTCAAAATCCAACTTAGGGATCTTTCCTTTGGGATAGGCTCCGTGAGCCGTACCGATTGCCACAGCCAGGGCATCGATGCCTGTTTTGTCCACAAAATCCAAAGCAAGCTCAGGATCTGTATACAAATCTGTGTCCGAGTCATCCTCATGGTCTGCCTGGCCCACATGGCCCAGCTCCCCTTCCACGGAACAGCTCATGCCATGGGCAAGAGCGGTGATGATTGCCGTGCGTTTTACATTTTCCTCGTAAGGCAGAGAAGAACCGTCGTACATGACATTAGTAAAGCCCCGGTTAATGCAGTCCGTGATGATGTAAAAATCAGAGCCATGGTCAAGATTTAAGGCCACAGGTACATGAACCCTGGAGGCCAGCTCCCTGATAACGGGAAGCATTTCTTCCGCATGGGCATGATTTTTCATCTGCCCCGGTCCAAATTGCACGATAATGGGAGAATGCTCCTCCTCTGCCGCCATAATTCCAGCTCTGGCCATCTCGATGTTGATGCTGTTCATTGCCATGACCCCGTAGTAATTTTTATTTGCATCATCCAGGATGGCTTTCATAGATACTAACATATTTCTCCCGACCTTTCCATATATTCGCCCACGTTTTTTGGGCATAAAGGGATGCCCGCAGGGCGTTCTATAATATTCGCCCATGTTTTTTTGGGCATAAAGGGATGCCCGCAGGGCGTTCTATATATTTGCCCATGTTTTTTGCATTTAATATTGTCTGCAGTCTTACTGGATATTAATATCCAGATCAATGTCAAATTTTTCCTCTTCCTTTTCCACCTGCTGGTCCAGTGGCCGTTTCAGAACTGCATAGATCACACCGGTTACGACAGAACCTATGACCAGGGCAATTAAAAACCACAGGGGATTCTTCATCATGGGAACCACAAAGATCCCTCCATGTCCTGCCACGGATTCACAGCCCATGCCTACTGCAATGGCTCCTGCCACAGCAGAACCGATCATACTGCTGGGGATCACTCTTGCAGGGTCAGCTGCCGCAAAGGGAAGGACACCTTCCGTAATAAAACAAAGCCCCATGGGAAGCGCTGTTTTAGCAGTTTCCAGCTCCACTTTTGAAAACTTGTTCTTTTTTAACAACGTGGCAACAAAAATTCCGATAGGAGGAGTCATACCTCCGATGATTTTAGCTGCCATAGGGCCATTGATTCCATCAGCGCCCAGGGCATTGGCTGCCATTGATGCCGTCTTGTTAATAGGTCCGCCCATATCAAATCCCATACACGCACCGATGACTCCTCCGATGACTGCTCTTGCTCCTCCGTTTAAAGAAATGATCCACTGCTGGAACACGTTCATAATAAATGCCAAAGGAATTGAGAACACACATAAGAATATCATTCCGCATACCAGAGTTGATACCACGGGTATGAACATAACGGGCATTAATCCCACACACCATTTGGGAAGCTTCCAGGTTTTCATCCAGTTTACAAAGGATCCGATAATAAAAGCCATCAAAAGTCCGCCAAGAAATCCCGCCTTAGATTGGGACGAACAGTAACCAATAACAATACCTGGCACAATTCCGGGCCGTCCTGCAATGGAATATGCAACACCAGCGGTCATTACTGCCACTGAAAAATCCATCGCAATGGATCCCAGCTTATTGATACCCCACCAAAAGCCAATCCATGAAAAGGGATTTAAATTGGAAAACGGAGTTGCCCCTGCTTCTATTGCACTTCCGATATTATAACCCCCAAAACCTTTTGCCAGTGCGCATAAGATGCCCCCGCATACAACGATAGGAATCATATAGGAAATTCCCGTCATAACATGTTTTTTAATATCTTGTTTTTGCTTTGCCATTGTATACCCCTCTTTTTTCATATTCTTTTCTTTGTTTCAGCTATTTCCCCATTTTTTCGTGGATCTTTGATATTACCCCTTTTGGTGATTTCATTATCATGCTGATGGGAATTTCCACTACCGGTTTTCCCGTAAACCGCTCTTTGTTCACACGGATATCAGCAGAAATCAAGATCACGTCAGCCTCCTTGATTTCCTGGGGGGTCAGCTCATTCTCCACCCCAATGGAACCCTGGGTTTCCACTTTGATCTGATCTCCCAGTTCCTTTGCTGCATTTTCCAGCTTTTCCTTGGCAATATACGTATGGGCAATCCCTGCCGTACATGCTGTAATAGCTAAAATCTTCATACAAATCCTCCTTGCTCTTTATGTTATCCTAACTTTACCACGTTCATAAGGTCCCGGGTAAATGAAAAGCGGCACAATGATGCGGTAAATTTTTGTTTGTTGCCAAACCAGATGATTCAAAAAAGCCCTGCAGGTTTGAAATGATCTGCAAGGCTTTTTTCTCTTTTATTATAAATCAAAATATCCTTTTACCTCTTTATTATTTATAAAAGCATTCCCCCGGCCAACATAACCGCAGGTATGGTGACCAACGATAAAACAGTTGTCACTGCCAATAATTTTGAGGCATATTGACTGTTCTTATTATACTGCAGGGCAAACATGGCTCCAGTAGCTGCACTGGGACAGGCGGAGGCAACCAAAATAGTGATTGCAATGGCAGGCTCTACTCTGACTGCCATAAGCAGCAGCAGGGTCAGGAAAGGAATCAGAAGAAGTTTTGCCGCACTGATCATATAGGTCCTGGGGCTTTTTAAACAGGAAAGCAATTCGCTCTCTGCCAGATTCATACCAGAAACCAGCATTGCCACCGGCGTATTCATGGCGCCGATCATATACAAAGGGTTTCCAACCACCTCCGGTAAGCGAAATTTCGTTACAAAAAAAAGAATCCCAGCCCCAATCGCCACGGTGGACGGATTGATAAATTTCTTTACAGTCGGCAAGAGCTTTCCATCCCACCCCCTCATAAG
>JAEWRS010000168.1 GCA_023398855.1 Bacillota bacterium | reverse complement strand
GGGACATTTTTACAGGACAGATATGAAATACTGGACCAGATTGGTTCCGGCGGGATGTCAGATGTGTATAAGGCCCTGTGCCATAAATTAAACCGCCCTGTTGCCATAAAAGTATTAAAGGAAGAGTTCAGTTCTGACAGCGGCTTTGTCAGTAAGTTTAAAATGGAGGCCCAGGCTGCCGCCTGTCTTTCCCATCCAAACATCGTAAATATTTATGATGTTGTAGACGAAGGAACCCTCCATTATATTGTCATGGAGCTGATTGAAGGAATTACATTAAAAAATTATATTACAAAAAAAGGATGTCTTGATGTGAAGGAGGCCATCGGTGTGGCGATTTCCGTTGCACAGGGAATTGCAGCTGCCCACGAGCAAGGCATCATACACAGGGATATTAAGCCCCAGAATATTATCATTGCCAGAGACGGAAAGGTAAAGGTGGCTGATTTTGGTATAGCCCGTGCTGCATCTTCCCAGACCTTAAGTGCAACTGCGGTCGGCTCAGTCCATTACATATCGCCGGAGCAGGCAAGAGGCGGCTACAGCGATGTCAGGAGCGATATATATTCTCTGGGAATTACTTTATATGAAATGGCGTCTGGTCGTGTTCCTTTTCAGGGAGATAACACGGTGACGGTTGCTTTGGCCCATTTGGAAGAACCTATAACCCCCCCCAGTTACTATAATGAAAACATTCCTGTAGGACTGGAAAACATTATTTTAAAGTGCACGGAGAAGAAACCGGAATACCGTTATGCAAGCATGCAGGAAGTGATATCCGATTTACGGAAAGCACTTGTCAATCCTGATGGTGATTTTGTTCAGTATAATTCCCAGGTGGATGATTCCCAGACGGTCATTATTGGTAAACCGGAGTTAGAACAGATTCGTTCCGGCCGGAAGGTACAGCCAGAGCCTGTGATCAACCGCAATGTCAACAGGAATCAGGAGCAGCGGTCTGAACGGCGCGTGGAAAAAAAACCAGGCCAGCAGCCGGGCAATGGCAGAAACAGAAAACAGGATTCTGGAGATGATATCAACCCAAAGATTGAACGGCTTTTGACGGCAGCAGGTATTGTAGTGGCCATACTCATTGTGATTGTTCTGATTATTGTGTTTTCCAAGGTGAGCGGTTTATTCCGGTCCGGCTCCGCGAAAGAGACTGAATCAACAGTAGAAATCTCTACAGAAGAAACAATAAGCGATAAAAAGGTTAAGATGACCAGCGTTGTTGGACTGGCAACAGATATTGCGGAGCAGAAGTTAAAGGATAACGGCGGATTGTATATGAAGGTAAGTAATTACGTATTTCATGAAACCATAGACAAAGGGGATATTGTATCCCAGGATCCGGTAGAAGGTACTGTCATTGATAAGTATTCTGCTGTTTATGTTGTGGTCAGCAAGGGCCCGGAACATGTTTCCATTGATTTATCAAAACTTGGTCTTGACAAAATGGACGGCACTTCTGCAAAGGCGGCGCTGGAGGAAAAAGGCCTGATTGTCAATGTGGAACAGAAGAATCATGATACCGTACTATCAGGATATGTAATCAGCTACAGTCCCACCGAGGCAAAGGAGGGGGATACTGTGTCTTTGGCTGTAAGTACCGGCCCGGCTCTCACCAATCCTGTAATTGTTCCGAATATTGCCGGTCAGACCCATGAGGTTGCATTGGAAATGCTGGCTGATGTGGGGATTGTTGTGGGAACGGTGACAGAAGCTGCTTCCGAGACAGTTCCAAAAGGAAATGTTATCAGCCAGTCCTTAACAGCAGCCAGCCAGGTAGAGGCAGGAACCAGTGTGGACTTTGTCATTAGCAGCGGAACGGCTCAACAGCCTAAATACAAATATCTGGCTTCCATTGATAAATCCTATTCCCTGCAAAATATCATCGGTCCAGGCTCTGGCAGCACACAGCTCACCTTAAAGATACAGCTGAGGCAGGCAGTCAATGGAAAAGACGAAGTCAAAGAACTGATGGAGCCTGTTACCATGACAGGAGACCAGATGCTTCCTGTATCATTTAAGAATATGGAAGGCGCTTACGGTGTTACCAGCGGAACCGTAGAGATCGTTAACGTGGAGACAGGTGATGTGATCAATTCTTATTTCATCACATTTATTCCGGTCCCCCAATCATAAGGAAAATATATGACAGGAAAAATTTTAAAAGGAATTGCAGGTTTTTACTACGTTCATGGCAAGGACGGAACTATTTATGAATGTAAAGCAAAGGGTATTTTTCGCAATAAAAACGTGAAACCTCTGGTTGGAGACAATGTGGAAATATCCATTCTGGACAATGTGGAAAAGAAGGGAAACATCGAATGCATTCTGCCCAGAAAAAATGCCCTGGTCCGTCCTGCCGTAGCCAATGTGGACCAGGCTCTGGTATTGTTTGCCATAACCCATCCTGAGCCGAATTTAAATCTGCTGGACCGTTTTCTGGTCATGATGGAAGTTCAGGAGCTTCCAGTAAAAATCTGTTTTAATAAAATTGATTTAACTGAAAACGAAAAAATCATGGCCCTTGGCGAAATCTACAAGGCAGCCGGTTATGACGTGTATTTTACCAGCACCTATGACAATCAGGGTATCCAGGATATCAAGGATCTGCTGAAGGGGAATACCACGGTTCTGGCAGGGCCTTCCGGTGTGGGAAAGTCCTCTTTGACCAACCTCCTTTATCCGGAGGCTGATATGGTAACTGCATCCATCAGCGAAAAGATCCAAAGGGGGAAGCATACCACCAGACATTCAGAGATATTCAGCATAGGCGGAGATACGTATTTAATGGATACCCCGGGCTTTAGTTCTATGTACATGGAAGATATGGACTGCAGCCGGCTGAAAGATTATTTTCCTGAGTTTGAAGCATTTGAAGACGGCTGCCGTTTTCTGGGCTGTGTGCATATCGGAGAAAAGATCTGCGGAGTAAAGGATGCTGTGAGCGAAGGAAAAATAAACAGGAGCCGGTATGAAAATTACCGGCTGTTATATCAGGAACTTAAGGAGAAAAGGAGATATTAATATGCTTAAACTTGCCCCTTCCATATTAGCGGCTGATTTTAAAAATCTTGGACAGCAGGTTACGGAGGTTACGGAAGCAGGAGCCCAGTACATCCATCTGGATGTGATGGACGGAGCGTTTGTGCCCAGCATTTCATTTGGAATGCCTGTGATCGGAAGTCTGCGCAGCTGCACTGACCGGGTATTTGATGTTCATATGATGGTAAAGGAACCTGGAAGGTATATAAATGATATGAAAGAGGCTGGCGCTGATCTCGTTTGTGTCCATGCGGAAGCCTGTACTCATTTAGACCGCACCATAAACCAGATTAAGGAAGCCGGACTAAAGGCTGGTGTGGCACTGAATCCGGCAACGCCTTTATCTGTCCTGGACTTGATTCTGCCGGAAGTGGATATGGTTTTGCTCATGACGGTAAATCCAGGCTTTGGAGGACAGAAGTTTATACCATATACTCTGGATAAAGTAAGAAATTTAAGGAAAATTTGCAGGGAAAGACATCTTGAGACGGACATCCAGGTTGATGGTGGTGTAACCTGTGAAAATGTAAGGGAACTGATTGAAGCAGGAGCCAATGTTTTTGTGGCCGGTTCAGCCGTATTTAAAGGGAATGCCGCCGCCAATACGAAGGCGTTCTTAAACATATTTGAGGATTATGAAGGGTGAAGAAAAAAGGCCTTGCAGGCAAAGCGTTGTGTCCGGAGGCTCTGGACATGAATCATAAAATTACCGGACTGGTTGTTACCGGAGGTACCATTGATTATGAATTTGCCAGTCAATTTTTAAAAAACAGAAAATTTAATAAAATAATTGCAGTGGATGGCGGGCTTGCGGCACTCTCCCAATTGGGGCTAATACCTGATGCCATTGTTGGAGATTTTGATACGGTGTCAGAAGAAGTATTATCAGAGTACAAAAACAGCCAGGAGAAAATCACCTGGGAGATTCATAAGCCGGAAAAAGATGAAACTGATACAGAGCTGGCTCTTAATACTGCAATAGGACTTGGCTGCTCTAATCTGGTTCTGTTAGGTGCTACAGGCGGAAGGATGGACCATTTTATCGGCAATCTTCATCTTCTTTATGCCTGCCTCAAAAAAGGTGTGGAAGCTGCAATTGTTGATGAAAAAAACTGGATTACAGTGATTGATAAGGGCAGGTCCTTTCAAGCTGAAAATTTATGGGGAAAATACATTTCCTTCCTCCCATTAAGCGAAGAAGTGAAAAAGATTACACTGTACGGATTCAAATATCCTCTTTACGAAAAAAATATTGACCTTGGGACCAGCCTTTGCATCAGCAATGAACTGACCGGTTCGGCAGGAACCATTGATTTTGAATCCGGGGTCCTGATCTGTATCCAGTCCCACGATTAAACTGGTATGG
>JAEWRS010000125.1 GCA_023398855.1 Bacillota bacterium | reverse complement strand
CATATGGACATTCTCAGTTATCTGGGAATACAAAAATTTTTAATTGTGCTCACGAAAATCGACCTGGTGGATGAGGAGTTTAAGGAACTGGTGATCGAAGATATCCAATCATTTCTTAAGGGGACCTTTTTGGAAGGAACCAAGATTGTTGAAGTAGATTCTGTCAGCAAAAAGGGTATTAACGACTTGATCACGGAGTTAGAGATCCTTACATCCAATATACGGGAACGGAGCTTTACAAAGAAACCCCGGATGAACATTGACCGGGTTTTTTCTGTTAAAGGATATGGAACGGTAGTCACCGGAACCCTGATGGAAGGGATATTAAAGGCTGAGAATGAATTAGTGGTTTATCCACAGGGAATTGTGACCAAGGTAAGGAACCTTCAGGTTCATGAGCATAACGTGGAGTCTGCATATGCAGGGCAGAGGACAGCTATTAATTTATCCAATGTTGCAGTGGATGAGTTAAAGAGGGGCAATACTGTTGCAACAAAGGACGGGGTGTTTGTAACCGACAGAATCGATGTCAGGTTTTCCATTGTAAAGACGACAAAGCTTGAGATGGGAAGATTTTACAAATTAAAGCTCTATGTGGGCTCGGCTGAGGAAGTAGCAAGGTTTGTACCAATCACCCACAAAAAGGTAAAGGCAGGAGATGAAGGCTATGGCCAGATTCTTCTGGACCATGAAATCGCCGCGCTAAAGGGAGACCGTTTTGTGCTCAGAACGATTTCTCCGGTCACCACCATCGGCGGTGGGGTTATTATTGATCCAAAGGCTGGAAAATATAATAATAATCAGGAGGAACGGCTTAAATCTCTTCAGATGAAGGACTCAGCATCCTCCAAGGAAATCATGGAAGAATATATTAAAAACAATCCATTCTCCACTCATGATCAGATTGCAGCTTTTTTAAATAAGGATATTAAGGAAGACGAATTAAAGGAGCTGGTGGCAGATGAAACCATTTTATTCATAGAGAAGCAGTACATACATGCAGAGTATCTCATGCATTACAGATATAAGGTGGAGGACATTTTAAAGAATTATCACAAGAAGAACCGGCTGAGGAGAGGAATTCCGAAGGCAGAACTTCTGGAAAAGCTGGATTTATCCCATAAAAAGCAATGTGAAACCATACTGAAATATCTGGCGGGAAAGAATCTGCTGAGGCTGGATCAGAACCTGGTTTCCTGTTATGATTTTGAACCTGCTCTTACGGAAGGTCAAAAGAAAATACAGGATGAAATGGCCGGTAAGATTCTGGAAAGCGGATATACATTTTTTACGGCCGGGGAGCTTACGGAAAATGTCAGAGAAAAACAGCAGGTACTGGAATTCATGCTTCAAGGCGGCTTTATGGTCCTACCGGGACAGTATGTTTTATCAGGTGACCAGTATAAAAAGGCCAAGGAAAGGGCTGAGAGACTTTTTTATGAAAATGGTGTCTTAAAGCTTCCTGATTTCAGGGACTCCATTGGAACCAGCAGGAAGTTTGCCTTAATGCTTCTGGAACGGTTTGACCAGGAGAAGTTTACCAGACGCCAGGGAGATGACAGGGTATTAATTACTAAAAAATAAATGGAGGTGCACCTTGAAGATTTACGATGTTGTTATAATAGGTGGAGGGCCTGCCGGATTATCCGCAGGACTTTATGCAGGAAGAGCCAGGCTGAACGCCTTGCTGATCGAGAAGGAAAAAGATGGAGGACAGATCGTCATTACTTCAGAGATTGAGAATTATCCGGGATGTCTTCCCGAGGAATCTGGCAGTACACTGGTGCAGAGGATGACAAAGCAGGTGGAGAAGTTTGGGATTGACCGGACGGCCGACTGCATTCAGGAGGTGGACTTTTCAGGAGATATTAAGGTATTAAAGGGAAAAGTAAAAGAATACCATGCCAAAACGGTGATCATTGCAACAGGAGCCTTTCCAAAACCCATCGGCTGCCCAGGGGAAAAGGAATTGATTGGAAAGGGAGTTTCCTACTGTGCCACCTGCGATGGAAATTTTTTCGAGGATTTTGAGATTTTTGTGGTTGGCGGAGGAGATACAGCCGTTGAGGAAGCCCTTTATTTAACAAAATTTGGCCGGAAGGTAACCATAATTCACAGAAGAGAAGAGCTTCGGGCCGCCAAATCCATTCAGGAAAAGGCATTTGGTAACCCTAAAATTGATTTTATGTGGGATTCTGTGGTGAAAGAGATAAACGGAGACGGAATGGTTCAGAGCATGTCAGTGGAAAATGTGAAGACAGGGGAAGTGACGGAGGTGGTTGCCGATGAGGATGACGGTACCTTTGGGATCTTCGGATTTATTGGATATCTGCCACAGTCCAAGTGCTTTGAGGGTATTCTGGATATGGAATACGGCTATATCAAAACAAATGATAACATGGAGACCAATATACCTGGTGTCTTTGCTGCCGGAGATATCAGAGTGAAGAACTTAAGACAGGTTGTCACCGCATGTGCAGATGGGGCCATCGCAGCTGTTATGGCTGAGAAATATATAGAAAATTAATGGAGGAGATTATAATGCTGGTTGTAGATAAGGATACCTTTGTACCAGAAGTGCTGGAAGCGGAAGGAGTTGTATTTGTAGACTTTTTCGGAGATGGGTGTGAGCCATGCAAGGCTCTGCTTCCTCATGTTGAGAAATTTGCTGAGGAGTATAGTGATAAGATCAAATTTACAAAGCTAAATACCACAAAGGCCAGAAGGCTTGCCATATCCCAGAAAATTCTGGGGCTTCCGGTCATGGCGATCTATAAAAACGGTGAAAAGGTGGAAGAGCTGGTAAAAGACGATGCAACACCTGACAGAATTGAGGAAATGATAAAAAAATATGCATTGGCCTCATTGGTTTAAGATTTTTTGTAAAGTTATTTGGAACATAGCGTGGAACATATAATGTTTTCAGTCTGCAAAGCGGAGGAATCTGCCTTGGAGGCACACGTTATAATATATTAAAAAGGAGGTAATAAAATGCTGAAAGACAAAAAAGTCATCATTATTGGTGACAGAGACGGCATTCCTGGTCCGGCAATCGAACAGTGCATTAAAACAGCCGGCGCTGAAGTGGTATTTTCGTCAACAGAATGCTTTGTCTGAACGGCTGCGGGTGCTATGGACCTGGAGAATCAAAAGAGGGTAAAGAATTTGGCGGAACAGTACGGCCCTGAAAACATTATCGTTGTTTTAGGAGCTGCAGAAGGTGAGGCCGCAGGCCTTGCTGCTGAAACTGTTACGGCAGGAGACCCTACTTATGCAGGACCATTGGCAGGAGTCCAGTTGG
>JAEWRS010000092.1 GCA_023398855.1 Bacillota bacterium | reverse complement strand
ACCGGAAGGAGCTTATGGAAGCTTTGGTGGAAGCTGCAAAACACGACCGCAAGATCCTGGTAGAAGAGATGGTCGTGGGACGGGAAATCGAATGCGCCGTGTTTGGAGGCGGGAATGTGCCTGTAGAGGCTTCCGGAGTGGGTGAGATCCTTGCAGCAGCAGAATTTTATGATTTTGACGCGAAATATTATAATACTGACTCCAGAACAGTTGTAGACCCGGAACTGCCCCAGGGGGCCGCGGAGCGTGTGCGGGCTGCGGCAAAGGCCATATTCCAGGCTGTAGACGGTTATGGTCTGGCAAGAGTCGATTTCTTTGTAAAAGATGACGGTACCGTGGTATTCAATGAAATCAACACCCTGCCAGGCTTTACGGCCATCAGCATGTATCCCATGCTGTGGGAAGCAGCCGGAGTTGATAAGGATGAACTGGTGGACCGCCTCCTGGAGCATGGGATGGACCGCTGGCGGATATAGGAAGGCAGAAAAGAGGATATTTGATGGCAGACAGAAATTCCCCCATAGGGGTATTTGATTCCGGTGTGGGCGGCCTTACGGTTGCGCGGGAGATTATGCGGCAGATGCCGGAAGAAAGAATCGTATATTTTGGAGATACGGCCAGAGTGCCTTATGGCAGCAAGTCCTGCAGCACGGTGATCCGTTTTACCAGACAGATCATCCGCTTTTTGATGACTCAGGATGTGAAGGCGATTGTAATCGCCTGCAATACGGCCACAGCCTGTGCACTTGAAGCAGTGGAAAAGGAAGTGGATATTCCCGTTGTGGGTGTGATCCATGCGGGATCAAGAACAGCGGTGGAAGCTACGAAAAACGGGAAAATCGGCATCATTGGGACGGAAGGGACCATACGGAGCGGGGTTTACACCAGAGTGATGCAGGAGATGAAAGAGGGAATCGAAGTGACCGGAAAACCATGCCCCCTTTTGGTCCCCCTGGTGGAAGAAGGGCTTTTGCATGATTCCGTTACGGATGAGATTGCTTCCAGATATTTAAGCGAATTAAAGGGGAAATATATTGATACACTGGTCCTTGGCTGTACTCATTATCCCTTACTCCGGTCCACAGTGGGGAGGCTAATGGGACCTGAAGTAACCCTGGTAAATCCTGCCTACGAAACTGCTTTGGAATTAAAACAGATATTGGAAGAAAAGGGACTTTTATGCGGACGGGAAAGCAATGATCCGGAAAAATACCAATTCTATGTCAGCGATCTGGCGGAGAAGTTCACCAGTTTTGCCTCTTCCATCCTACCGGGACTGGTAAAAGAGACGAAACAGATTAACATTGAAGAGTACTAAAGGAGCTTATAATATGACAAGAGATGTTCTGATCAGTATCAGCGGAATGCAGATAGCAGAGGATGACAACAATACTGTTGAGATGATAACTGCCGGGGACTATTTTCAGAAAAACGGCAGCCATTATATCCTCTATGATGAGATCCAGGAAGATACCGGGGGTGTGACAAAAAACACCATTAAGATCCGCAGGTCAGGGCTGGATATTATCAAACGAGGCAGTGCCAGCGTTCATATGACATTTGAAAAAGATAAAAAAAATATGTCCTGCTATGCCACGCCATTTGGCGAACTTATGATTGGAATAAGCACAAAGGATATAGAGATTCATGAGGCAGAAGACAGCTTAAAGGTCCGGGTGGCTTATTCTCTTGATATCAATTACCAGCATGTATCAGAATGTAATATTCTTCTGGACATCCATTCCAAAGCAACTGCGGATTTCCGCCTTCTGAATTAAAAAAAGACATATGCATTGTGAAGATCTCTGTCAGGGGGACAGGGAAAGATTCACATGTGCGTATGCCTTTTTAGATTATAGGTAATATCATTCATATCCCCCAATGCCACTTCATCACGGCGAAACTGCTGATTATTTAAAATGGAGATATAAAATATTCTGACGGCTGGGTGTAATTCATTTGATACTACCCAGCCTTTTCAGATGCGGCAATCCATAATGAAGGGCTTCGGATTCTTCCTTTTATCAGCCTTTCATTATTTTTTCATAACCAGATGCAACTGCCTTCCAGTCAATCACATGGAAAAATGCTTTGATATAGTCTGCCCTGAGATTTTTATATTTCAGATAATAGGCGTGTTCCCAAACATCAATCCCCAGAATGGGAACAAAGCCCTTGCCTTCCATGAGAGGATTGTCCTGATTGGCGCTGGCGGAAAGTATCAGCTTGCCTTCCTGGTTTGCCGCCAGCCAGCCCCAGCCAGATCCGAACTGTCCTGCAGCCAGACCGCTTAACTGGTTCTGAAAGTCTGAAAAGCTGCCAAAGGTTTTTTCCAGTGCTTCTTTCAGAAGACCATCCGGTTCGCCTCCCCCGTCAGGGCTCATGGTAGAAAAATAAAGGTTATGGTTATAGAAACCTCCTCCATTATTTCGGATAGCTTTCCTGAGCGCTTCATCAGGGATGCTGTCCAGAGAAGAGAGAAGTGCAGTGATTTCTTTGTCCGCAACACCGGCTTTCTGAGCCGCGTCATTTAAGTTTTTGGTGTAAGCTGTATGATGCTTGGAATAATGAGTTTCCATTGTGAGAGCATCGATATGGGGTTCTAAAGCGTTATATTCATAAGGTAATTGTATTTGATTAAACATAGAAGTTCTCCTTTCATAGGTGGTTTATATGGATTGGTTATGATTCCTATTGGTTAGTGATAACTAACTTATGGCTTGATTGTATATCATATTTCTGGTTCTGTCAATAGGTTTATTAAAATTAAATTGAAAACAATTATAATGAGGGCCAATAGGTGTAATTAATAGAGCTAAGGCTTTTATGAAAGCTTTTGTCCATGGTCAACAAAAAATGCCGGAAAGCGATAATATTCGCAATCCGGCAATCTGCACAGTTCTTTTATAACACTGACCAAGTGATAAAATCAGATATTCATGGGACGGTAATACAGTAAAGGGACCCTTTACTTTCCTGCCTTTTTAAACCTGTCCAGGAATGTCTTCTTTTTTGGCGCAGGCGGAATCGCTTTGCCACGAAGACTCTTGATTTCGGTTATGTAGATACCGCTTACCACAACCTTAGCTTCTGTTTTAACCGGAAGCACCTCAAACACCTTGGCATCAGCAATCAGTGTCATAACCTTTGGGCCGACTTTTGCCTTTACAATGGGCAGCTTTGTGCGGCGCATATACTTTGGGGTTTGTTCATACACGATCTTAGGAAGCCCTGCATCCTTTAGCTTCATCTTCTTTTTATCAATTACCAGCATGGATACGGTCTGTGCTGCAGCTTCCAATGCCTGCTGCTGCTCTACCTGACGCTTTTCCAGCTTTCTTCCAAGAAAATAAAGGACTGCCAGAGCCACGGCCGCGATAAAAAGAATCACTAATAATACGTTTAAAAATGTGCTCACCGGGAATACCTCCAATAGTTCATTTTGTAAATTGGGCCTATCTTCAACAGTATAACACGTTTTATTGGAAAATACAAGCAAAAAATGCTTGACACCTTGACAACGTCGTGATATTATGGAATGTGCACTATTGTGGATTTGTGTGCCTAAAAGGTACATTTATGCCCAAAAACAGAAATGATTAGAAAGAAAACAGGGGTGAAACGTCAATGGAGAAAAGCAGAATGCGTCCGGTCCCGGCCGGTAAGAGCCTGAGAATGAGCTTCTCAAGACAAAAAGAAGTGCTTGAGATGCCTAACCTGATCGAGATTCAAAAGAATTCCTATCAATGGTTCCTTGATGAAGGATTAAAGGAAGTCTTTGAAGATATCTCTCCGATTGCAGACTTTGCGGGACACTTAAGTCTTGAGTTTGTCAACTTTACATTATGTAAGGATGATATCAAGTACACAATAGAAGAATGCAAAGAAAGAGATGCAACCTATGCGGCTCCTTTAAAAGTAAAGGTAAGGCTTTGCAATAAAGATAAAGATGAAATTAATGAACATGAGATCTTCATGGGCGATCTTCCGCTTATGACAGATACCGGATCCTTCGTGATTAACGGTGCCGAACGTGTTATTGTAAGCCAGCTGGTACGTTCCCCAGGTATATATTATGGTATCGAACACGATAAGGTAGGTAAGGAATTATATGCATGTACGGTGATTCCAAACCGTGGTGCTTGGCTGGAGTATGAGACTGACTCCAACGACATTTTCTACGTACGTGTGGACAGAACCAGAAAGGTTCCAGTCACTGTCCTGATTCGTGCTCTTGGTTATGGTACCAATGCAGAGATTATTGATCTCTTTGGTGAGGAACCAAAATTACTGGCCAGTTTTGGTAAAGATACTTCTGATAATTACCAGGATGGCTTATTGGAGTTATATAAGAAGATCCGCCCAGGTGAGCCTTTATCTGTTGATAGTGCTGAAA
>JAEWRS010000076.1 GCA_023398855.1 Bacillota bacterium | reverse complement strand
GAATTTGCCGGATGCTGGGATGTGAGGATTCCTGTTTCCGGCTCATTTTATAGAAATAAAGGAGAAACTGAATATGAGTAAACCTTATGAAAATTTGACCTCTTTGCTGGAAAAGACCATGGCACTTCAGACTTCCCTGGTTCTCTTTGAATGGGATAATGAAACTCTTGCACCGGAAGATTCCGGTTCTTATACTTCAAGAGTCATTGGTACTCTTTCGGAAGAGTATTACAGAGTAATGACCGGGGAAGAGATGGGAAAAGCCATTCATGCCTGTGAAGAAGACAGGAGCCTTTCTGACGTGGAATTGGCTATTGTCAAAGGGGCAAAGGAAGCCAGAGAAGAGCTGATCTGTATTCCGTCAAAGGAATACCGGGAAAATGCCCAGCTTATTGCAGAGGCTGCCAGAATCTGGTCAAAGGCAAAAAAAGATGAAGATTTTGATTCTTTTGCGCCGACTCTTGAAAAGGTGATCGGCTTTAAACGGAAATTTGCTTCGTACCGGAAAAAGGAGGGACAGAAGCTATACGATGTCCTGCTGGACGAATATGAAAAAGGATTCAATATGGAACTTTTGGATGAGTTTTTCAATCGTCTTAAGGAGGAGATCATTCCGCTTTTAAAGGATATTAAAGAGAATGGGAAGAACATTGACGATTCTTTCTTGTCAGGAGGATATCCTGAGGAAAAACAAAAAGAGATGGCCCGTTATCTTGCAGAATATGTTGGCTTTGATTTCACAAAGGGTGTGCTTGCTGAAAGCGCTCATCCGTTTACCGACAATCTTCATAATCATGATGTTAGAATTACAACCAGCTACCGAAACAAGGTAGATAATTCTATGTTTTCTGTGATTCATGAAGCAGGACATGGAATTTATGAGTTGGGAATCAGTGATGAGATCACCCAGACCCCTGTGGGACAGGGTACATCCATGGGAATGCATGAATCCCAATCCCGTTTTTTTGAGAATATTATCGGGCGCAACGAGGCCTTTTGGATTCCTTTGTATGAAAAACTTCAGGGTCTGTATCCTGAAAAATTAAAAATGATATCCAGAGAACAGTTTACGGAAGCAATTAATAAGGTAGAGCCAAGCTTTATCCGCACAGAAGCCGATGAACTTACTTATAATCTCCATATACTGATCCGTTATGAAATTGAAAAGATGATCATGGAAGAAAATGTGGAATTAAAAGAGCTTCCTAAGATTTGGGCTGATAAATATGAGGAATATCTTGGGGTGCGCCCGGAAAACCCATCAGAAGGCATCCTTCAAGACATCCACTGGTCTCAGGGACTTATGGGTTATTTCCCATCTTATGCCCTTGGAAATGCTTTTGGAGCACAGCTTTATTATCATATGAAAAAAGAAATGGATTTTGATGAACTTCTCAGGAACGGGAAGATCTGTGTGATAAAAGAATATTTAAGAGAACACGTTCACAAGTTCGGAAAACTGAAAACCAGCAGGGAGATCCTAATGGATGTTACGGGAGAGGATTTTACACCGGATTATTTCATTCAGTATTTAAAGGATAAATACACCAAACTGTACGAGCTTTAATGGTAAATGTTGCAGCGGAAAAGAGGATAAATGTGAAAAATATCAAAAAAAGTGCATCAGAACTGATTGGCCGTACCCCCTTGGTGGAATTGTGCAATTATGGGAAACAGCATAAAATAGAGGCATCTATTATTGCAAAGCTGGAATACTTTAATCCTGCAGGAAGTGTAAAAGACAGGGCAGCCTTGTACATGATTCAGGATGCGGAGAAATCTGGCGTTCTAAAGCAGGGGGCAACGATTATAGAGCCAACTTCCGGCAACACGGGAATCGGTATTGCCAGTATTGCGGCCATGAAGGGATACCGGGCAATTCTTACCATGCCGGAAACCATGAGCGTGGAACGGCGTAATCTTTTAAAAGCTTATGGAGCGGAAATCGTATTAACAGAAGGTGCCAAAGGGATGGCAGGAGCTATTGCTAAAGCACAAGAGCTTCAAAAAGAATTAACCGGTTCCCTGATTCTGGGGCAGTTTGATAATCCGGCTAATTCCAGGGCTCATTTTGAAACGACTGGCCCTGAGATATGGGAGGACACCGATGGAATGATCGATGTTTTCATAGCTGGTGTGGGGACTGGGGGTACCATCACCGGAGCAGGTGAATATTTAAAGAGTAAGAATCCTAAGATAAAGGTGATTGCCGTAGAACCTGCTGCTTCCCCAGTACTTTCTGGTGGTAAGGCAGGCCCTCATGGACTTCAGGGGATTGGGGCCGGATTTGTTCCTTCCATTCTGAATACAGACATATACGATGAGATCATACCGGTGGAAAACCAGGATGCCTATAAGACGGGAAAAGAGCTGGCGCAAACGGAAGGTATTTTAGTGGGGATCTCATCCTCAGCAGCCGTATGGGCGGCGAAAGAAGTAGCAAAGCGTCCGGAATATGCCGGAAAAAGGATCGTGGTGATACTTCCTGATACGGGAGACAGATACTTATCCACTCCTTTATTCACGTAAAGGACTTCATATAAATCTAAAAACCAGGGCTGTTTATATTCTGCAGCCCTGGTTTTTATTATGATCGTGTATGTTCTCTCCAGCTTAAGGAATAATAATAATTAATTTCGGCTCCTAAAAAAAGGATGCAGATACAGGAATACATCCACAGCATCAGCAGAACAATGGCAGTAAGGCTTCCGTACATAACGGAATAATTACCAAAATTGTTAAAGTAAATGGAAAAAACAAAGGAAAAAGCAATCCATACCAGTGTGGAAAAGGCGGCACCAGGCAGCTGGTAGAGAAATTCCTGTTTCTTTTCTGGAACATAAGTATAAAGAACGGCAAAGCATATTGTCAGCATAAATACAAACAGGGTGCGGAACGTAAGGATATACTGGGTAACCTCTGCCACAAGGGGGAAATGAGCGTTCATAAAGCTTTGGATAGAACTTCCCAGGACCAGCAGCACAAGAGTCAGCAGGCAGATAACCATAAAGACAATGGTATAGCCTGCACAGATGAGCCGGGTCATAATATAACTCCGTTTTTTTTCCTGGCCAAATACTCGGTTTAAGCCTCTTTCGATACTGAGCATCCCTTTGGAGGCGGACCATATGGCGGCCACGGCAGTTACGGAAAGAACGGCAGCCGGGGAGTTGGTATATAAGTCATCAATAATAGTAACAATGATGCTGTTTATCTCCAGAGTGCTTGGAATGATGGTGATAATAAGCTGAAGCAGATTGGCTTTAGTAATGGAAGGAATAAGCTGTATCATTGCCAGTAACAGCATCATAAAAGGAAATGCCGCAATGATAGTAAAAAAGGAGGCCTGAGCCGCATAAACGGTCATTTCATCATTGCTGTATTTGTCATAAATCTGTTTGCAGCGCAGTAGCAATCGAATCATAGTAACTCCTTTTCCGGTCCCGTTTTTTTTCCACTGGTATTAGCATATTATCATGGGACAAAAAAAATATCAAGGCATTATCCCTTTCTAAAAACGATTCTGTAGACACAAGTCATTTGTAAATGGGAGGAACCGGCAGATTGACAGATCCGATTATAAAACATAAAATGGATCTGTGAGTATTAGTAAGTCAGTGAGGAAAGGACGAAAATAGATGGAATACATCTCTGCAAAAACTATAGTGACCAGGACAAAAAGCTCCCAGTGGTTTGGAATTGATTATAACATGAATATTTATAAGGGGTGCTGCCACGGCTGCATTTATTGTGACAGCCGTTCTGACTGTTACAGGATACAGAATTTCGATTCTGTAGGGATTAAAGAGGATGCTCTTCGGATCATACGGGATGATTTAAGACGAAAGGTAAAAACCGGTGTTGTGGGAACCGGTGCCATGAGTGATCCCTATAATCCCTTAGAACAAAAATATGAATTAACCAGACACTCCCTGGAACTGATTGATGCGTACGGCTTTGGTGCTGCAATTGCCACGAAAAGTGCTCTTCTGAAACGAGATGTGGATGTTCTGAAAGGGATCATGGAACATTCCCCTGTTCTGTGCAAGGTAACAGTTACTACCACCGATGACAGTCTGGCGAAAAAGATTGAACCCCATGTGTCCAGTCCTGCAGAACGTCTGGCGCTGATTGAGCACTTAAGAGCAAACGGAATATTTACGGGAATATTATTAATGCCAGTGCTCCCGTTTCTGGAGGATAGTGAGGAAAACATTCTTTCTGTCACAAAGGCAGCCCATGAGGCAGGGGCCAGCTTTATTTATCCTGCTTTTGGGGTGACTTTGCGGAGCAATCAGAGAGAATGGTATTTTGACCGCCTTCGTGAACTCTTTCCAGAACGGGACCTGGTATCAGAATATTTGAAAAGATATGGAAACAGTTATGAATGTACAAGCCCGGCAGCGAGGAAGCTTTGGCAGGTATTTTCCCGTGAATGTGAGCGTTATGGAATATTATACCAGATGAAGGATATTATACACGCATATAAAAAGAATTATGAGGTGACCCAGTTAAGCCTTTTTAATTAGGAAAGGACATCAGTGTACCGAAGCTGGAAACAAATTCCTTGGCTATGTTTGAAACATAGCCGTTTTTCTTATATACAGCTGCCATCCTGGTAACAGTATCCTCTGAATCAATTTCCCGGGAAACGAGATTTGTTTCCTTTGCAGTCTTGCTGATGGATTCTGGTACCAGGGCAATGCCAAGACCAGTGCCCGCCCATTGAAGACAGGTTCTTGCATCGTCATTTCGGCAAAAAACATTGGGTTCAATGCCGCTGTTTTGAAAAGCAAGGGAGATGATAGAATCAAACCTGCGGTAATAGATCAGGGGTTTGCCGGAAAGATCTGTCAGCCTGATTTTATTCATGGGTATACCAGAAAAAAATGAGGGGTTTCCAACTGCCATTAGTGGTTCCCTGTTTCCGTATGCACATTCAAAGCCCTCCCCATTAAACGGGGTCCGTATAATGGCACATTCCACTGTTCCGTTTTTCATTTTTTCCAGAAGCTGGTAAGTATTTCCTTCCGTTATTTCGAACTTAACATTTGGATGGGCGGAACAGTATATTTTTAAAAAGTTATGGAGCAGAGCGCCGGAAGAGGAGATTGTTCCAAGCTTTAATATCCCTTTGGAAGCGGTTGGAAAATGATGCAGTTCTTTCGTAACCGAATCCATCATGGATAAAATGTCTCTGGCCCGGAAATAAAGAAAAGTGCCTGCTTCCGTCAACTCTGTTTTTCTGGATCCCCGCTCAAAAAGTTTTACCCCAAGTTCGTCTTCCAGAAGAAATATCTGTTTGCTTAATGGGGGCTGGGATAAACCGAGTTTTTTTGCTGCGGCTGTAAAGCTTCCGGTTTCTGCAATTGCAATGAAATAATATA
The DNA here is from genome assembly GCA_023398855.1 of Bacillota bacterium. GTDB lineage: Bacteria > Bacillota > Clostridia > Lachnospirales > Lachnospiraceae > Lacrimispora. Next base: position 2,984 of record JAEWRS010000076.1, on the reverse strand, counting down.
GCTGTTTTGAATTAATAAGATTCATAGGGATGTCCTCTTTTTCGTAATTATATATTGTAATATTATACCAAAATGGTATAATGATACAATATACTATATCGAAAAAGTATTATTATTTTTTTATTACGGAGGAATTAGGATGAAAAAGCTCCTGAAATATTTGAAGGATTATAAGGTTGAAAGTGTCATGGGGCCGCTGTTTAAGCTTCTGGAGGCTTGCTTTGAATTAGTTGTGCCTCTTGTAATGGCAAAAGTTATTGATGTGGGAATCAAGACACAGAATATGCCTTATATACTAAAAATGGGTGGATTCCTGGTGCTGTTGGGCATTATAGGTCTGGTATGTTCTGTTACGGCACAGTATTTTGCGGCAAAGGCAGCGGCGGGCTTTGGCACATCTCTGCGCAATGATCTGTTTGCCCATATTAACTCATTGTCTTACCGGGAGATTGATTCTATTGGAACTGCAACCATGATTACCAGGATCACCAGTGATGCCAACCAGGTTCAGGCAGGTGTAAATTTATTCCTGCGGTTGTTTCTGCGTTCCCCTTTTGTTGTATGCGGAGCTATGATTATGGCGTTTACAATCAATGTCAGGGCTGCTGTTATTTTTGCGGTTCTCATCCCACTTCTTTCAGTTGTAATATTCGGACTTATGTTTGTGAGCATCCCTTTGTATAAAAAGGTGCAGAAACAATTGGACCAGGTGCTTTTAACAGTCAGAGAAAATCTGGAAGGAGCCCGTGTTATCCGTGCCTTTTCCCGTCAGGATGATGAAATTCACCTGTTTGATGAAGAAAACGGACTTTTGGTGCGTTTCCAGGTATTTGTGGGAAAGATTTCGGCATTGATGAATCCCATCACTTATGTCATGATCAATTTAGGGATCATTGTTCTTATAAATACCGGAGCAGGACAGGTCCAAAAGGGCATTATCACCCAGGGTGCAGTGATTGCTTTGGTAAATTACATGTCTCAGATATTAGTGGAGCTTGTAAAACTGGCAAACTTAATTATTACCATTTCTAAATCCCTGGCCTGCGGCGGCCGTATAGGCGCTGTATTAGAGATGGAGCCAGGAATCGTGGAAACCGCTCACAAGGCAGTAGAAGAGGTGCCGGGGGCGCTTATGGTAGAGTTTGACCATATGTCCTTTACGTATGGAGGGGCAAAAGCTGCGGCACTTAGCGGCATAACTATGCAGGTCAATAAGGGAGAGACCATTGGAATCATTGGCGGTACAGGCTCTGGAAAAACCACCCTGGTAAACTTGATCCCCAGATTTTATGATGTTGCGGAAGGCTCTGTAAAAGTGGGTGGAGTAGACGTAAAACAGTATCCTTTAGACCAGCTTCGGGAACTGATAGGGATTGTTCCTCAAAAAGCAGTGCTTTTCAAGGGAAATCTTCGGGAAAATATGAAGTGGGGAAAAAAGGATGCAACGGATGATGAGATTTACCAGGCTCTTGCAACGGCCCAGGCAAAAGATTTTGTAGAAGAAAAGGGCCATGGACTGGATTTCATAATCCAGGCAGGGGGTAAAAATCTTTCAGGCGGGCAAAAACAAAGACTTGCCATTGCAAGAGCGCTGGTAAGAGATCCTCAGATCCTTATTCTGGATGACAGCGCTTCTGCTCTGGATTTTGCAACTGATGCAAAATTGAGAAAGGCAATTAAAAACAATACCAGGGATATGACCGTATTTCTTGTAACACAGAGGGCGTCCACCATTAAGAACGCGGACCATATTCTGGTTCTGGACGATGGACAGATGGCAGGCTGGGGAACCCATAAGGAGCTGATGGATTCCTGCCAGGTTTACCGGGAGATCTGCTTATCCCAGCTGTCGGAAAAGGAGGTACAATAATATGGACATGAAAAAATACAAATCCACCATTAAGCGGATCTTTGGATGCATCAGCCAGTATCAATGGGGAGTCGCGGCCTCTTTGGCCTGCGCGTTTGTCACGGTCCTGTTGACCCTATATGTTCCCATCCTGATAGGCAGGGCAATTGACTGCGTTGTGGGAGCCGGAGCAGTTGATTTTCCGGTTATGTGGGGGATTTTAAGGCAAATTGGCATCATTATAGTCCTGACAGCGGCAGCCCAGTGGCTTATGAGCCATATTAACAATCTGGTCACGTACCGTGTTGTAAAGGATATCAGAACCCAGGCATTTGACAAGTTGGAAATACTTCCTTTAAAATATATTGACTCTCATTCCCATGGAGACATGATAAACAGGATTATAGCAGATATTGATCAGTTTTCCGATGGACTGTTAATGGGCTTTACCCAGCTGTTTACGGGAGTTCTGACCATTGTGGGAACGTTGTTCTTTATGTTTTCCATGAATCCGGCTATCACCATTGTGGTGGTGCTTGTAACACCGGTTTCCTTGTTTGCCGCCAGCTTTATTGCCAGAAGAACGTACCGGATGTTCAAAATGCAGTCACAGACCAGAGGAGACCTGACTTCACTGGTAGAAGAGATGCTGGGAAACCAGAAGGTGGTGCAGGCCTTTTCCCATGAGGCAGATGCACAGAAAACGTTTGAAGATATTAATGAAAAACTGCGTGTCTGGGGTTTGAAAGCCACATTCTTTTCTTCCATAACCAACCCTGCTACTCGTTTTGTAAACAGCCTTGTATATGCCAGTGTTGGAATTGCCGGAGCCTTTGCAGCAGTAAAGGGATTATTGTCCGTTGGACAGCTAGCCAGCTTTTTAAGCTATGCCAATCAGTATACAAAACCGTTTAATGAAATATCAGGAGTAATTACAGAGCTTCAGAATGCACTTGCCTCTGCGGCAAGGGTGTTTGAGTTAATCGACGAGGAGCCCCAGGTCCCGGAAGATTCCGATGCCGCGGTGCTTTCTGATGCAAGAGGAGAAGTTTCTCTGGAGAATGTTTACTTTTCCTATAATCCGGAAATTCCGCTGATCGAGGATATGAATTTAAAAGTGCAGCCAGGCCAGAGA
>JAEWRS010000067.1 GCA_023398855.1 Bacillota bacterium | reverse complement strand
AAAACCGTCACATTGAATTCCTCATCAGGATCAAGGACATCAATCAGATAATGAGGGATTCCATCCATTTCCTCTCTTAAAATCTTTGCGGAGCCGATATCCATATGGCGGTAAACCTGCATGGAATCAGCACTAATAATTTCTCCTCCCACTGCCTTTGCCAGGCGGATGGACAGAGCGGTTTTTCCAACGGCTGTCGGTCCGGTTATAATAATCAGGGGTTTCATTATAAGATCCTCTTAAATTTTTTCTCTAACTCATATCTGCTCATGGAGATGATCGTCGGCCTTCCGTGGGGGCAGGCATAAGGGTTTTCCAGACTTAAAAGCTGATCGATGAGCTCATTGGCTTCTGCTGCTGATAAGCTGTGTCCTCCCTTTACTGCTGCTTTGCAGGATAAGGAGGCAACCTTTTCGTAAATAATATCCGGATTATGGGATGAACCCTCTTCTGATAATCCGTCGATCATCTCAATGAGAAGCTCTTTTTTTGCAATGGAGAATAGGTTGGCAGGAACGCCTCTGACCGCATATTCCCTGCCACCAAAAGGCTCGATTTCAAAGCCCATATCGGTAAAATATTTTAAATGCCGTTTTAATAAAATCTCCTCATTCTGATTTAGGGTCAGGATGATAGGCGGGCTTACCAGCTGGGAAATACACTCCATATTCTTAAGTGTTCCCATAGTTTTTTCATATAAAACCTTTTCATGAGCAGCATGCTGATCAATAATATAAAGCTGTTCATTAAACTCCACCAGCCAGTATGTATGAAACAGCTGCCCTATGAGCTTATGTAAGGATCGGGCCTTTGGCTCCAGAAGTTTCCCGTCAAACAAATCCAATTGCTCCGGCTTTTTTTCAGGCCTTGCCTCCGGCTCATCCTGTGGCTTTTCTTTCCTTACTGATACTTCTTCCAACAAATCCCCCTGCTTTGGCACATATTCTTCTGACGGAGGTGTCTGTGGTTTTAACCAGTTATCCGAAAGATCATCACTTTCCTTCATAAGGGAAGGCTGAGAAGGCGTTAATCTTTTTTGGAAACTGCCGGGTATTTCCTTCTTTTCCTCTGTAACAGCCTGCTGCTCCATAGCCATGAGGCGCCGTTTTTCAAAGGGCTCCGGACTGGGCTGGTGTCTTTTTCCGGAAAAGCCCTGCTTTTCCTCTTCCTTTTTATCCAGCTCCACTTCCGGAATCAGTTCCTTGTGGGCAAGAGCACTTGCTACTGCCTGGTATACCATGTGATAGACCATTTCTCCATCCCGGAAGCGAAGTTCCATTTTAGTAGGATGGACGTTTACATCAAGCATTTCCGGATCAATAGCGAAATGAAGCATGGTAAAGGGATATTTATGCTGCATCATAAATGGCTTATAGGCTTCTTCAATTGCCCTGGAAATAATGCTGCTTTTGATGTATCTGCCGTTTATGAAATAATTTTCGTAATTGCGGTTGCCTCTGGAAATCACTGGTTTTCCTATATAACCATTAATGGAAACCTCAGTCTTTTTCACAGCAACCTGCAGAAGGTTTGATGCGATCTCCCGGCCAAAGACAGTGTAAACAATATCCTTTAAATTGTGATTCCCAGAAGTGTGAAGCTTGTTCTGATTGTTCTGAATAAAGCGGATAGATACCTCAGGATGGGATAAGGCCAGCTTTTCCACCAGCTCTGCCACATGGGCACCTTCCGTCATGGGTGTTTTTAAAAATTTCTTTCTGGCCGGTGTATTGTAAAATAAGTTCCTGGCAATAAAGGTAGTTCCTTCAGGAGCTCCGATTTCTTCCAGGGACCGTTCCTGGCCTCCGTCGATCTGGTACCTGATCCCTGTAAGTCCTATGCTGGTCTTGGTAATGAGCTCCACCTGTGAGACTGCGGCAATACTTGCAAGGGCTTCTCCGCGAAAACCAAGGGAGGAAACGGTAAATAAATCCTCAACGGATTTGATTTTACTAGTGGAATGGCGAAGAAAAGCCAGGGGTACTTCCTCTTTCTGTATCCCGCAGCCATTGTCGGTTACGCGGATAAAGGTGGTTCCTCCCTCTTTGATTTCAACGGTGACTGCAGTGGACTTGGCGTCAATGGCGTTTTCCAAAAGCTCCTTTACAACAGAGGCCGGACGTTCTATAACTTCTCCTGCCGCTATTTTGTTGATAGTATTTTGGTCCAGTACGGTTATATTAGGCATAGCATCTGCTCCTTTCCACTTATTTGCCCACGCTTTTTGGGCATAAAGGTATACCCGAAGGGTGCTTCCACTTATTTGCCCACGCTTTTTGGGCATAAAGGTATACCCGAAGGGTGTTTCCACTTATTTGCCCACGCTTTTTGGGCATAAAGGTATACCCGAAGGGTATTCCTAATGCCAGCGGTTTTTCAGCTTTGTCTGTAAACGGTATAAAGTATTAAGTGCATCTATGGGAGTCATGTTTCCTAACTCCAAATCACCCAATTCTTTGATGATATCATCGTCCTTTACGGTGTCAAAGAGGGACATCTGCTGTAAATCCACTTCATCCGGCCTGGGAACTGCCTTTCTCTGGGTAATGTTAGCGTTGCTCCCGGCGATTTCCCTGGCTTTGGCTGTGATATCCGCGTCGCTTAATTCTGCCAGCAGTTCCTTTGCCCTGATAATAACTGTTTCCGGCACGCCGGCCAGCTTTGCGACCTGCACGCCGTAACTTTTATCGGCTCCTCCCTTAATGATTTTTCTTAAAAAGACAATGTCGTCACCCTGCTCTTTTACAGCGATACAGTAATTATTCACCCCGCCCATGGTCCCCTCTAACTCAGTCAGTTCATGGTAATGGGTTGCAAACAAGGTTTTTGCTCCCAGAATTTTGGGATTGCTGATGTGTTCCACCACGGCCCAGGCGATGCTGAGCCCGTCAAAGGTGCTGGTACCGCGGCCGATCTCATCTAAGACAATCAGACTGTTTTTTGTAGCGTTCCGGAGTATATTGGCAACCTCTGTCATCTCCACCATAAAGGTACTCTGGCCAGAAGCCAGATCATCGGAAGCGCCCACACGGGTGAAGATCCGGTCGCAGATTCCGATACTTGCCTCCTCTGCAGGAACAAAGCTTCCGATCTGGGCCATAAGGACGATCAAAGCGGTCTGGCGCATATAGGTGGACTTTCCTGCCATGTTGGGGCCGGTTATAATGGAGACCCGGTTTTTACTGTTGTCCAGATATGTATCATTGGAAACAAATAAGTCATCTCTCATCATCTTTTCTACAACCGGATGACGCCCGCTTCTAATGTCGATCAGGCCTTTTTCGTTGATCTGGGGCTTTACGTAGTTGTTCCTTGTGGCAACAGAGGATAAGGAGGCCAGGACATCAATTCCAGCAATAGCTCTGGCGGTCTTTTGGATACGGAGGACCTGGTCTGCTACTGAATCCCGGACCTCACAGAATAAGCTGTATTCCATAGAAAACAGCTTGTCTTCCGCACCCAGGATCACATTTTCCAGCTCTTTTAACTCATCAGTGGTGTAACGCTCTGCATTGGCAAGGGTCTGCTTGCGGATAAAATAATCCGGTACAAGATCTTTAAAGGAATTGGTCACTTCAAAATAGTATCCAAATACTTTATTAAATTTCACTTTCAGATTTTTTATTCCGGTTTTTTCTTTTTCCTTTAACTCCAGATCAGCCAGCCAGTTTTTTCCTTCTGTCTTTGCACTGCGTAGTTTGTCGGCTTCCTGGTGAAACCCATCCTTTATGATTCCACCGTCTCTTAAAGTTACAGGAGGGTCGTCAATAATGGCACGATCAATTAATTCCCAGACATCCTCTAAGGGATCCAGTTCCCCCCACAAATCTTTCAGCATGTCACTGGTGAATTCGTTTAATATACTTCTTATGTGGGGGAGCATTTCCAGGGAGTTTTTAAATGCGATTAAATCTCTTGGATTGGCTGTTTTGTAGCTAATCCGTCCAATCAGGCGTTCCAGATCATAAATGGGATTCAGATACTCGCAGATCTCCTCCCTGGATATGAAATTCATATTCAGCTCTTCAATGGCATTCTGGCGTTTTAAGATATCCGGCTTATGGATCAAAGGCTGTTCAATAAAGGTGCGCAGCATTCTTGCTCCCATGGCAGTTTTCGTTCTGTCCAGGACCCAGAGAAGGCTTCCCCTCTTCTGCTTTTCCCTCAGTGTTTCCAAGAGCTCCAGATTCCGTCTGGTAGAAGTGTCAATGATCATGAACTGCCCGGTGGAATAGGGGGTAATAGTCGTTATGTGGGAAAGGCTGTTTTTCTGTGTCTCATACATGTACTCCATAACCGCTCCGGCAGCTATGACTCCGGTGTCATAATCTTCCAGTCCAAGCCCAATGAGTGCGCCTACCTTAAAGTGTTCTTTTAGAATTTTCCGGCAGACTTCATCGGAAAAGAAATGATGATCCAGAGATGAAATAACCGCATGGTGACGGTTCTTTATTTCCTCAATATCCACTCCTGAAACATAAAATGCTTCATTGCAGATAATTTCAGAGGGAGTAAACTTGTTGATTTCATCCGTCAGCTCCCGCTCCGATTCTACCTCAGTCACAAGAAAATCGCCGGTGCTGATATCCGCAACAGCGATCCCAAACGATTCACCTATATAGACGATTCCCATGAGATAATTGTTTTTTGTTTCATCAAGTGCCTGGGAACTGGTGATGGTTCCAGGTGTTACAACGCGGATGACCTCCCGCTTTACCAGACCCTTGGCTAGCCTGGGGTCCTCCATTTGCTCGGCAATGGCAACCTTATAGCCTTTCTGGACAAGGCGGTTTAAATATGTATCAACGGCATGGTAAGGAACGCCGCACATTGGCGCCCGTTCCTCCAGTCCGCATTCTTTTCCGGTTAAGGTGATTTCCAGTTCTTTTGATACGGTAACTGCATCATCAAAAAACATTTCGTAAAAGTCTCCCAGTCTGTAAAACAGGACACAATCCGGGTATTCCTTTTTTGTTTCCATGTAATGGGCCATCATTGGTGACAATCCAGCCATGTTCTTTTACTTCCTCTTTTCTTTCTCTTCTGTTTATGGTCTTAAGGTTCCCATGTAGTAAAATCCTCTGGATTCATCCAGATAAATGTCCACGATTTTTCCAATAAGTGAAGTATCTCCCTTAAAATGAACGGTAGTATTATTGCTCATACGGCCTGTTAAAAGACCTTCCTCGTGATCATTTATATCTTCAACCAGCACCTTTTGAACGGTATGCTCTTCTCTTCCGCAGACTTCAGAGGAAATTTTCTGCACTTCAGCAAGAAGACGGTCAAAGCGTTTTTTAACCAGTTCTTCCGGAACCTCCTCCATTTTAGCTGCCGGTGTTCCCGTACGTTTGGAATAAATAAAGGTAAAGGCACTGTCAAAGCGTACCTTTTTCACCACTTCAAGAGTTTCGTTAAAATCTTCTTCCGTCTCTCCGGGGAAGCCTACGATGATATCTGTGGTCAGTGAAATATCCGGCATGGCTGTCCGGATTTTATCTACAAGTTCCAGATATTGTTCCTTCGTGTATTTCCGGTTCATGATCTTTAAGATCCGGCTGCTGCCTGACTGAAGGGGAAGGTGAAGATGGCTGCACACTTTTTTTGAGTTTTTCATGACTTGGATCAGATCGTCTGACAAATCCTTTGGATGAGATGTCATAAAGCGAATCCGTTCCAGTCCTTCCACCTGGTCGATCTGGGCCAGAAGCTCTGCAAAGGTTACGGGTGTTTCCAGGTTCTTTCCGTATGAGTTGACATTCTGCCCTAAAAGCATGATCTCCACAACCCCGTCATCTGCAAGCTGCCTTACCTCTTCTAAAATGTCTTTGGGGCCGCGGCTCCGCTCTCTGCCGCGCACATAGGGTACGATGCAGTAGCTGCAGAAATTGTTGCAGCCGAACATAATATTAACGCCGGACTTAAAGGGGTACTTCCGGTCTGTGGGAAGATCCTCCACAATACTGTCCGTTCCTTCCCATATGTCTACCACCATCTTTTTTTCTTCCAGACGTTCGTACATAAGCTCTGCCAATTTAAAAATATTATGAGTACCGAAAATAATATCTACAAACCGGTAGCTTTTTTTAATTTTGGCAACAACTTTTTCTTCCTGCATCATGCAGCCGCAAAGCACGATCATCATATGTGGATTTTTCTTTTTTAAGCTGTTTAGATATCCCAGACGCCCGTATACTCTGTCATTGGCATTTTCCCTGACCGTACAGGTATTATATAGAACAAAGTCCGCTTCTTCCGTATCGGTTTCCACAAAACCGATTGCTTCTAAAATTCCCTGAAGCTTTTCAGAATCTCTGGAATTCATCTGGCAACCGAAGGTTGCAATGTGGAAAGTAAATTGTTCTTTTTCTGATGATTTCTTTAATTGATCCAGAACATCCCGGTAACGCTCCATAAAATAATACTGTCTTGCAGGTTCTTCTTTTGGTGCCTGGCTGAGGGTCTCCTCATAAGTCATATTTATATAATCCATTTGTATAACCTCTTAATTTTTATTCGGTTTTCCCATTATATCATAAATACCTTTTATTGCAAATAACAAAATCGGCTTTTCCCATGGAGCACTCCTTTGGTTGCAGGGTGCTCCACTGGAAAAATCCGCTTCCTATTATAACTTTACCATCCCGGTGGCTACTTTACGTGTAAACGCATCGTCATGTTCTACGAGCAGCATGGTAGGCTGGAACTTAAGGATCAGGCCTTCAATCTGAAGCCTGGAATACACATCAATAAAATTAAGCGGTTCATCCCAAACATACAGATGGGCCTGCTCACAAAGACTGCGGGCAATAAGGACCTTTTTCTTCTGACCTTCGCTGTAGGATTCCATTGGTTTCTCTAATTGCTCCCTGGAAAAGTCCAGCTTGCGCAGAAGTGCCTTAAACAGGGAATCTTCAATACCGCTTTTCCGTGAATATTCCGTCAGATTCCCTTGCAGAAATGAGGTGTCCTGGGATACATAGGAAATTTTAAGGCCGCTGCCTATTTCCTTTTCCCCCTCGTAAGCAATGTTCTCCCCTGTAACGGCTTCCCCCAGGATCAGTTTCAGTATACTGGATTTTCCGCAGCCGTTTTTCCCTTGTAAGGAAATCCGCTGACCCTGCTCCAGTGTAAAACTGACCGGCTCACAGACAGGCAGCCCGTAGTATGGAACCACATTTTTTAAGGTGAGAATTCTTGGTGAGCGGTATTTTAATGGATATAGCTTAAGACTTTCTACTTCTTCAATGTTTTTAAGCAGGCCTTTTTTATCATCAAGGGCCTGGTCCTGTCTGCGTTCCAGATTCTTTCTCCGCATCTGCATCCGTCTGGACTTTTCACCGATATATGACCGTTTGCCAATGGATTTTTCGTATATCATGGATTTTTTTCCGATTTTTGTTGATTCTGCCTGATCTGCCCATTCTCCGGATTGCCGGGCAGCTGCTTCCAGGTGCTTGATGTCCTTTCTTAAGCGTTCATTTTCAGATTGCTCGTATTGATCCTGCATTTGCTTATTTTCATACCAGGAAGAGAAATTCCCCTTCTGGACCTCAATATTGGTCTTGTTTATGGACAAGATATGGTCCACGGATGCATCCAGGAAGTCCCGGTCATGGGACACTAAGATAAATCCCTTTTTACTGTTTAAATATTGGCTTACCAGTTCTCTGCCTTCCCGGTCCAGATGGTTGGTCGGCTCATCAATCAGCAGAAAATGTCCCTCCCTTAAGAACAGGGCCCCTAAGAGGACCTTGGTCCTTTCCCCGTTTGAGAGAGTGTAAAAGGGACGGTATAACACATCCTCGGAAACCTTCAGCTTGGACAGCTCTTTTTTTAGCTCCCAGAAAGGATATTCTCCAAGGAGGGAATCCAGAATTTCTATTGTATTCATCTCCTCATCGGGTACTGAAAATGGAAAGTAATCAAACAGGACATTGGAAACAATGGCTCCTGTGTATTTGTAATGGTTCATCAGAAGTTTTAGAAAGGTGGTTTTCCCTCTTCCGTTTCTTCCGGTAAAGCCCAGCTTCCAATCCGTATCAATCTGAAAAGAAACGTGTTCGAATACGGGATCAGGACTTCCTTCGTAGGTAAATGACAAATCAGTAACCTGTATTAATGACATAGATATTCCTCCATTCGGGCAGGAAATAAAATTTCCGCACACAAAAAACGACTGCAAGAATCGTTGTCTCACAGCCGTCCGCATCAAAATAAGCCCTTTTGGCAAACCTTCCGCTTTATCCATGTCTCATTATGACAGGAAAGGATATGAGAATGAAATAACATTCTTGCAAAAACAGGCATGACAAAAAAAGACAATATCTTTTCCTTCTTATCATGCAGTTACTTCAGCAAGAATTGTTATTTCATCCTTTCACCTCATTTCGTATAATATGCCCGTAGTCTATCATATACTTATGGAATTGTCAAATAATACTGATAGAAAAACAAGAGGTTATTCATAGTATACACGAATTCTTCTTAATTAGCCCGTCCAGTAATGGTGATTTCTACCCGACGGTTTTTGGCTCTCCCATCCTCCGTATCTTAGCTTAGTTTTTAATTTGTTGGCAATTGGCAGGTAAATGAGATTGGCGAAAAAAGCACCGTAAAGAGTTGCCACAAACGCAGTGCCCATAGAACCTGTAAGCTCAGACGGGTCCTAAAGCCGGAAGTAAGCACCATGATCAGACCCATGACAGTACCGGATCAGGCCTTCCTTAAGGAGTAAGTATTCTCCCGGATCCAGTTTATGATCCTTACTTATTTCTTCCAGGCAAGTCACTCCATCCGCCCGGTACCGGGTCGCGATCATAGATATTTTTGCAATCATTTTTTCCAGGCTGGCGGAATGGGGATGCTTAAAGCTTTTCATCATGGCCCGCATGGCCATGGCTATATCTGTCAGAGAATAAGATGCAACAACAGCGCCAACGGTCCCTCCCACCACTATAATAAAAGGGCTTAGTAAGAATAATGATTGTATGACGCCTTTTTCTAATATAAAACCTGATAAAAGAGCACCGATTCCGATGAAGATACCA